>NZ_JNNN01000075.1:0-79286 GCF_000735635.1 Massilia sp. LC238
GGCGATTGCGGTGGGCGGCATGGTGCGCTGGCTGGCGGACCGCCGCAACAACCGGCTGCCGCAGTACGAAAAGCTGAATGCGGAAGAACGCCAGGCCGCGGGCGACCGCAGTTCGGGCACGCTGCTGGCCTCGGGCTATATCGCGGGCGGCGCGCTGGCCGGCATCATCATCGCCATCACCGCCGGCGTGCTGACCGACTTCGACAGCAGCATGGCGAAGTGGGCGGAAGCCTCGAACCCGTTCTTCGCGGGACCGAACGCCAACCTGCTGACCTTGATCCCATATGGCTTGATCATCGCGCTGCTGTACTGGGTGGCGCGGGAAAAAGCGAAGCGCTAAAGCAAACGGCCCGGAAGATTCCGGGCCGTTGTTTTTGTAGGGTGGGCAATGCGTAATTCAGCCCCCCGGCCTGAATTACCTTGCCCACGCGTTCAAGCAGCTTGAATTCAGACGAACGCCAAGTCATGATGGCGGATGACATCATCCAGCCAGTCCTTCGTATGGCCGAAGCGGTAGCCAAGCGCCTTGGCACGCGAGGTGTCGAGTGCCAGAGGCGTGGCGAAATCGAAGGGCGAGAGCACGCCCGGCGCTGCCGCCGCCACCTGCGCGGCGCGCGGCGTCTCATCTAACACCGCAGCCACGCGCGCATGCAGGTCGAAGCTCGAGAGCGCCCCGTCGCAGGCGGCGTTGACGGGGCCGCGGAAGTCCTGCATGCCGGTCCACAGCAGGAAGTCGGCCGCTTCCTGGGCTTCCATGAATGAGACCTTGGCGGCCGCGTTCGCATAAGGCATGGTGGCGCGCAGGCGCACCAGGTCGACGTAGTGCGCCAGCCGGCCGGTGAAATCCTCGGGGCCGCCGAGCACGTGGGCCAGGCGCACGGTCGCGAGCGGCAGGCTGCCGTCGCGCTCCAGGTAGGCTTCGGCCTGGATCTTGCCCGAGACGTAGCATTCGATCGCGCGCGCCGGGTCGTGCCAGGGATAGGCGGTGTCGATGCGCTGCGCCAGCACGGGCAGGTCGGTCTCGACGAAGGCCGCATCGCGCGGCGCCAGTTCGCGGTAGGCGTCGATGGTCGAGGTCATGACGTAGCGCCCCACCTTGCCCGCGAAGACGCGCACCGAGATGGCGGCGTCCAGCGGTGAATAGCACATCTGGTCGAAGACGATGTCGAAGGACAGGTCGCGGAACGCGTTGCGCATCGCATGTTCGTTGCGCCGGTCGACGCGGATGCGCGTGATGCGGTCGCCGAAGGGGTCCGGCGCATAGCCGCGGGTGGCAATGGTCACGCTGTGCCCCAGGCGCAGCAGGCGCTGCACCAGGAGTTTGCCGAAATAACGGGTACCGCCGATCACCAATATATTCTTTGGCATGACTTTTCCTTGTAGGATCGCGTATATTTTCTGCAAAGCAGCAAAAACCATCAAACGAGAAAAAGTACTGACATTGAATAAGAAAAACTTATGCATGGAGGCGGCATGAAGCCCCTGCGCAGCCTGTCCGGCCTGATCGATTTCGACGCCGCAGCGCGCTGGGGCAGCTTCAAGCTGGCTGCGCGCGAACTGCACAAGACCCCGGCGGCGGTCAGTTTACAGGTCAAGCAGCTCGAGGAGAACATTGGATTTCCCCTGTTCGTGCGGCATCCGCGCCACATCGCGCTGACCGAAAAGGGGCAGGAGCTGGCGATTGCCACGGGACGCATGCTGGCCGACCTGCGCGCCAAGGTGGCGGCGCTGCAGCGCGGCGACGAGGAGGCGGTGCTGCGGATCTCGACCACGCACTCGTTCGCGATCAAGTGGCTGGTGCCGGGCATGCACCGCTTCACCAAGCAGTATCCGGAACTCGACATCCGGATCGACTCGAACGACGCGCCGGTGGACCTGCAGGCCGACAGCACCGACGTGGCGATCCGCTACGGGCCGGTGGTCGAGGGCGATCCGTCGGTGCTGTTCCGCGAGCGCCTGGTGCCGGTCTACAGCCCCGAACTGCTGGCGCCTGGCCAGGACGCCTTGCTGCTGGCCGACCTGCCGCAGCACCACCTCCTGGTGGTGCAATCGCCCGAGGCCTGGCTGCAGCTGCTCAACGAGAACCGGGCGCTCAAGGGCAAGTACGACTTTTCGCGCGTGTACACGCACTGGGGCGTGCTGGTGCAGGCGGCGGTGGCAGGGCAGGGCGTGGCGCTGGTGCCGTACGGGATCGCCTTCGAGGACATCCAGTCCGGCGCGCTGCGCCAGATTCCCTGCAGGAGCGCACGCTTCGAGAGCGGCTACCGCTTCCTGGTCAATCCGCACAAGGAGCACATGCTCAAGGTGCAGCGCTTCAGGGAGTGGATGGTGGCGGAGATGCGCGAGATGGAGGCGACCCTGGACCGGCGCTGAGAAGGGCGCCGCCAACGAAAAACGGCAGCCCGCGGGCTGCCGTTTTCACGTTCTGCGTATCGAGGCTTACTTCACGCCGTGCATCAGTTTCTGGATGAGCGGGGCCAGCAGGAACAGCAGCACGCCGCCGCCCAGCAGGATCCAGAAGCCGAAGGTGTAGCCGTCCAGTGCCGACGCCACCGACATGCCGGTCTCGCCCGAGACGTGCGAGGCGAAGATGCCCGACAGGTTGTTGCCGATACCGGTCGACAGGAACCAGCCGCCCATGCCCAGGCCCACCAGGCGCGTCGGGGCCAGCTTGGTGACCATCGACAGGCCGATCGGCGACAGGCACAGCTCACCGATCGACTGGATCGCGTAGACCATGAACAGGGTCCAGAACGGGATCTTGCCCTGGTCGTCGATCAGCTGGGTCAGTGCGTACATCAGCAGGCCAAAGGCCAGCGCATTGAAGATGATGCCCAGGCCGAATTTGCGCGGGATCGACGGGTTCACGTTGCGCTTGCCCATCGCGACCCAGATCGCGGCGATGATCGGTGCGCACACGATGATGGCGACCGAGTTCACCGACTGGAACCACGCCACCGGGAAGACCCAGTCGCCGAAGTTGCGGTTCACGATCTGGTCGGCCAGGAAGGTGAACGAGCTGCCGGCCTGCTCGAAGAAGCACCAGAACAGGATGTTGAAGAAGAAGATGATCATCATGGCGATGGTCTTGTCGCGCGAGACCTTGCCTTCGCGGACGCCCTCGACGATCAGCATCAGGGCCAGTGCGATGAACAGCACCGACAGCACGATCTGCAGGTTCTCGGCGCCGGCCTGCAGCAGTAGGTACACGCCCGGGATCACCACGATCGAGCCAAGCACCACGGCGATCAGGCGCTTCGGGCTGGCCAGCTCGCCGGTAGGTGCGCCGATGCCCTTGAGCTGCTTGCGGCCCATGTAGAACCAGAACAGCGAGATCAGCATGCCGATGCCGGAAGCGATGAACACGATCTTGTAGGCCGGGGTGTCGCCGGTGTTGAAGACGTTTTGCGCCAGTTGCTGGGTCAGGATCGGCGAGAGGAAGGCGCCGGCGTTGATGCCCATATAGAAGATGGTGAAGCCCGAATCGCGGCGGGTGTCGTTCAGCGTGTACAGCTGGCCGACCATGGCCGAGATGTTCGGCTTGAACATGCCGTTGCCGACGATGATGGTGGCCAGGCCGAGCTTGAAGACGTCCGGGTTCGGCACGGCGATCATGAACAGGCCGGCCGCCATGAAGATCGCGCCGACCAGGATCGAACGCTGGTAGCCGATCACGCGGTCGGCGATGTAGCCGCCGAACACGGCGCCTGCGTACACCAGCGCGAGGTAGGAACCGTAGGTCAGGTTGGCGTCGGCCTGGCCGACGGCGTTGCCGTCGTAGAACTGGGCGACGATATAGAGCACCAGGGCCCAACGAATGCCGTAGAACGCGAAGCGTTCCCAGAATTCGGTCATGAAGAGCATCCACAACGGAGCTGGATGGCCCATGATCTGCTTGAATTCTGGGATCGGTCCCTTGGCTGAAGTAGCTGCACCGCTCATGCGGTTCCTCCCGAAATAGTTATATGTAACGACGATTTTTTTGGTGGAATATCTGGTTGCCGGAAATTCCAGTAGGCACGCATTTTAGTGTAAATCCCTCATCGCAAGCGAACTTTTTCGGCTTGTGGTAAACACGCTCCCCCGCAGTGCGCGCCACGTCATGGAATGCCCTCAATCGGGGCGCAAAGTGTTGCACTTTGGCGTATATTGGCAAACAGGCCAATCCGTATTACCGATGAAAGGGAAAACAAAACCATGACCCAAGATGTTGTCGATGTTCTCATCTCTCCGGAAGGCCGCCTCGAAGTCCTGTCGAAAGCTGAAGTGGCCAAGCTGCTCGACACCAGCAAGAGCGGTTTGTATGACATATTCAGAAATTGCGCACTGGCCGTACTCAATACCGGCAGCTCGATCGACGACGGCAAGGAGCTGCTCGAACGCTACCGCGATTTCGAAATCAGCATTCTCCAGCGCGAGCGCGGCATCAAGCTCGACATCCGCAGTGCGCCCGCGCACGCCTTTGTCGACGGCAAGATGATCCGCGGTATCCACGAGCACCTGTTCTCGGTGCTGCGCGATATCGTCTACGTCCATTTCGATATCACCTCCAACCCCAAATTCGACCTGAACCGCCCGGAAGGCATTACCGACGCGGTATTCCACATCCTGCGCAATGCCAATGTGCTGCAGCCGCAGCGCAGTCCGAACCTGGTGGTGTGCTGGGGCGGACACTCGATCAACCGCGTCGAGTACACCTATACGAAAGAGGTCGGCTATGCGCTCGGCCTGCGCGAGCTGGATATCTGCACCGGCTGCGGTCCGGGGGCCATGAAAGGCCCGATGAAGGGCGCCGCCATCGGCCACTCGAAGCAGCGCATCCGCAGCGGGCGTTACCTCGGCATTTCCGAGCCGGGTATCATCGCGGCCGAATCGCCGAACCCGATCGTCAGCGACCTGGTCATCATGCCGGACATCGAGAAGCGCCTCGAGGCTTTCGTGCGCACCGGCCACGGCATCATCGTGTTCCCGGGCGGCGCCGGTACGGCCGAGGAAATCCTGTATATCCTGGGTATCCTGCTGCATCCGGAAAACGCGGAAGTGCCGTTCCCGCTGATCTTTACCGGCCCGGCGACGGCGGGCGCGTATTTCGAGCAGATCGACCATTTCATCGGGCTGACGCTCGGCGAAGCGGCGCAAAAGCGCTACAAAATCATCATCGACGATCCCGACGCGGTGGCCAAGGAAATGTACGCCGGCATCCAGGCGGTGCGCGAATTCCGCAAGGCGCACAGCGACGCGTATTACTTCAACTGGCGCCTCAAGATCGATCCGGAATTCCAGAAGCCGTTCCGTCCGACCCACGAGAACATGCGCAACCTGAAGCTGCACCGCGCCCAGGAATCGCACCTGCTGGCGGCGAACTTGCGCCGGGCGTTTTCGGGCATCGTTGCCGGCAACGTGAAGGAAGAGGGCATCCGCGCGATCGAACAGCACGGCAAGTACGAGATCCAGGGCGAGAGCGCGATCATGGAGCCGATGGATGCGCTGCTGGCATCGTTCGTGGAGCATAGCCGGATGAAACTGCCGGGCAAGGCGTATACGCCTTGCTATACGATCGTGCAGTAAAAGCCAGACTGGCGTCCTTCTTGCCGCTAGCCTCGAGACCGTCGCTCCGGCGAAGGCCGGAGCCCAATTTCGTGCTGCTGCCACTGACTTTAAACGTAGCAGGTGCGCGAGCAAAATTGGATTCCGGCCTACGCCGGAAGTCATAGGCGCCAGTGGCGCGTATGACGGTTTTAGGGCTAGGTGTACGAGTCAGGTAAGCTAGGTGCGAACCACAAACAAAAGGCGGCCGTGCGAGAGCACGGCCGCCTTTTTCATTCCGTCGAGCCGCAGTGCGGCTCAATCACTCAGTCTTCCTTGCGCAGGTGCGGGAACAGCAGCACGTCGCGGATGTTCGGCGAGTCGGTGATCAGCATCATCAGGCGGTCGATGCCGATGCCGCAGCCGCCGGCCGGTGGCATGCCATATTCCAGCGCGCGGATGTAGTCGGCGTCGTAGAACATCGCCTCGTCGTCGCCCGCATCCTTGGCGGCCACCTGCGACAGGAAGCGCGCGGCCTGGTCTTCCGGATCGTTCAGCTCCGAGAAGCCGTTGGCGATCTCGCGGCCCACCATGAACAGCTCGAAGCGCTCGGTGATGCCTTCACGGCTGTCCGAGGCGCGCGCCAGCGGCGACACTTCGACCGGGTAGTCGATGATGAAGGTCGGCTCCCACAGCAGGGCTTCGGTGGTCTCTTCGAACAGCGCCAGCTGCAGCGCGCCCAGGCCGGAGGTGGCGAAAGGCTTGACGCCGAACTTCAAGAGTTCTTGCTTCAGGAAGTCCATCGAGTTCAGCTGCTCCTGGGTATAGCCCGGTGCGTACTTGTCGATCGCTTCCACGATGGTCAGGCGCTGGAAGGGCTTGGACAGGTCCAGCTCGCGGCCGCCGTAGGTCAGCACCGCGCTGCCGTTCGAATCGATCGCGGCCTGGCGGATCACCTGCTCGGTGAAGTCCATGATCCACTTGTAGTCGGTGTAGGCCGCATAGAATTCCATCATCGTGAATTCCGGGTTGTGACGGACCGACACGCCTTCGTTGCGGAAGTTGCGGTTGATCTCGAACACGCGGTCGAAGCCGCCCACCACCAGGCGCTTCAGGTAGAGCTCCGGCGCGATGCGCAGGTACATTTCCATGTCGAGCGCGTTGTGGTGGGTGATGAAAGGCTTGGCCGCGGCGCCGCCCGGGATCGGGTGCAGCATCGGGGTCTCGACTTCCATGAAGCCGTTCTTTTCCATGAAGCGGCGCATCGAGGACATGGCGGCGGTACGCGCCTTGAAGGTGCGGCGCGTCTCTTCGTTCATGATCAGGTCGACGTAGCGCTGGCGGTACTTGGTCTCCTGGTCGGCCAGGCCGTGGAACTTGTCCGGCAGCGGGCGCAGGGCCTTGGAGATCAGGCGCAGCTTGGTGACCTTGATGGTCAGCTCCTCGACCTTGGTCTTGAACAAGGTGCCTTCCACGCCCAGGATGTCGCCCAGGTCGTAGCTGCGCAGGGCTTCCATGGCTTCCTCACCGGCGGAATCCACCGTGATGTAGATCTGGATGCGGCCGCTGGCCGACGGGCCCGAGCTGTCCTGCAGGGTTGCGAACGCGGCCTTCTTGCCGGCTTCGCGGCGCAGCATCATGCGGCCGGCCAGCACGACGTTCACCGGCTCGGCTTCCAGCTCTTCGCGGGTCTTGCCATTATAGGTCTCGACCAGGTCGGCGGCCTTGTCCTGCGGGACGAAGTCGTTCGGGAAGGGATTGCCCTGCTGGCGCAGCGCGGCCAGCTTGGCGCGGCGCTCGGCGATGATCTTGTTTTCGTCGTGCGCCACGACAGGCGACTGGTCTTGGTTTTCCGTAGTCATGATTGGATAGGTCGTTCTTATTGGGTTGTCAGGCGAACAGCAGTTCGGCCTTCAATTCGGTGAAGTCGCGCACGATGGCGATGACGTTGTCGAAGCCGGCGAAGCTGGAGGCGGGCAGGGTGGTCGTCAGGACGATGCAGCGCATGCCCGCGCGGCGCGCCGCTTCCACGCCCAGCGGCGCGTCTTCGAACACGATGCAGTGTTCGGGCGCCACGCCGCACAGCTCGGCCGCTTTCAGGAACACGTCCGGATGCGGCTTGCCGCGCGCAACGTCAGTCGCGCCGACGATCGCGTCGAAGTGGCGGCGCAAATCCAGGCCGTCGAGGGTGAACTCGACGTTGGCTGGCGGCGCGGCGGTGCCGACGGCCAGCTTGACGCCCTGCGCCTTCGCCTGCGCAATCAGCGCATCGAAGCCGTCGACCGCCTTGCGGTGCGGCGCGTACAGTTCGCGATAGAGCGATTCCTTCTCGTGGTCGAGCAGGGCGAGTTCATCGTCCGTCAGGTGCTCGCCCAGATAGCTGCGCATGATTTCGCGGCCCTGGCGGCCGGCCGTCGCACGGAAGAATTCATCCGCATCGAGGGTCTGGCCGCGCAGCGCGAAGAAGCGCAGCCACGAGTCGGTGTGGAAGGCCATGTTGTCGACGATGGTGCCGTCCATGTCGAACACGAAGGCGCGTTGCGTCATGCTCATCGATTACACGCCTTGCTTGAGCGAAGCGGAGATGAAGTCGTCCAGGTCGCCGTCCAGCACGTTCTTGGTGTTGCCGGTTTCAAAACCGGTACGCAGGTCCTTGATGCGCGACTGGTCCAGCACGTAGGAGCGGATCTGGTGGCCCCAGCCGACGTCGGTCTTGGAGTCTTCCAGCTTCTGCTGCTCGCTCATGCGGTTGCGCAGTTCGAGTTCGTACAGCTTGGCGCGCAGCATGTCCCAGGCTTCGGCCTTGTTGCGGTGCTGCGAACGGTCGTTCTGGCACTGCACCACGATGCCCGACGGGGCGTGCGTCAGGCGCACCGCGGAGTCGGTCTTGTTGATGTGCTGGCCACCCGCGCCGGATGCGCGGTAGGTGTCGATGCGCACGTCGGCCGGGTTGATCTCGATTTCGATCGAGTCGTCGACTTCCGGGTACACGAACAGCGAGGTGAACGAGGTATGACGGCCGTTGGCCGAGTCGAACGGCGACTTGCGCACCAGGCGGTGCACGCCGGTCTCGGTACGCAGGTGGCCATAGGCATATTCGCCGTCGACCTTGATGGTGGCGGTCTTGATGCCCGCGACTTCACCCTCGGACTGTTCCAGGATCTCGGCCTTGAAGCCCTTGCGTTCGCAGTAGCGCAGGTACTGGCGCAGCAGCATCGAAGCCCAGTCCTGGGCTTCAGTGCCGCCGGCGCCGGCCTGGATGTCGATGAAGCAGTTGGCGTGGTCCATCGGATTGCTGAACATGCGGCGGAATTCCATCGCCTCGATGATCTTCTGGATGGCTTCGGCATCGCCGCCGATCGATTCCAGGGTGCCGTGGTCGCCTTCTTCCTTTGCCATCTCGAACAGGTCGGCAGCGTCGGTAAGATCGTTGCGCGCTTTCTCGAGCGTCAGCACGACGCCTTCCAGCGCCTTCTTTTCCTTGCCGAGGTCCTGGGCCCGCTTCTGGTCATTCCAGACGGACGGGTCTTCGAGTTCCTGGTTGACCTGTTCTAGTTTCTCTGACTTGCGATCGAAGTCAAAGATACCTCCGAAGTTCGGCTTCACGGCTGGTCAGGTCGTTCAGCAGGGCGGAGATGGCGTTGATGCGTTCAGCTTCCATGGTCTTGGTAGTCTTCTAAGGGGGTTAAACTGGCGTTGAATCGAACCTTCGATTATACCCCAGGACGGCTCCAGGCCGGCGGGCACGATTGGCCTTGCTTGCTACCGAGCATGGTGCTGGCATATCATCCCCCGGTTCTGTTCACCGCACACCCCATGGCCATCCACTTGCGTTACCAAATTTGCATCGCGCTCGCCCCGGCGCTCCTCAGCCTTCCCGTGCTTGCAGCCGCCGCCGCCAAGGCGCCCGCCGCCGGCACCACCGCCCTGCTGGCCGTGCTGGAGACGACCGACCTGCATTCGAACCTGGTCGGCTACGACTACTACAAGCTGGCGCCCGAGCCCTCGCACGGCCTCGACCGCACCGCCACGCTGATCCACCAGGCGCGCAAGGAATTCCCGAACACCTTCCTGCTCGACAATGGCGACACCATCCAGGGCACGGCGCTGGCCGACTACCAGGCGCAAGTCAAGCCGCTGCGCTGCGACGAAACCCTGGGCATCTACAAGATCATGAACGCGCTGAAGTACGACGGCGCGGGGGTGGGCAACCACGAGTTCAACTATGGCCTGGCTTTTCTGAGCCAGGTGACCGGCAGCCGCTTCCAGGTGGACGGCGTCGACCAGCCCAAGCGCTGCGCCGGCCCGGCCTTCCCGATGGTGCTGGCGAACGTCTACAGCGCCAGGACGGAGCAGCCGCTGTTCAGTCCCTATGCGATCGTCGACAAGGAAGTCAGCGCGCTGGACGCCAGGGGCAAGCCGGTCAAGGCGATCGTGCGTGTCGGCATCATCAGCTTCACCCCGCCGACCATCATGGAGTGGGACCGCCGCTGGCTCGAGGGTCGCGTGCTCACCACCGGCGTGCTCGAGGCCGCGCAGAAGTACGTGCCCGAGATGCGCAGGAAGGGCGCCGACCTGGTCATTGCGATCTCACACGGCGGCCTGGACGCCAGCCCCTACACCCCGACCATGGAGAACGCCAACTGGCACCTGGCCAAGGTGGAAGGCATCGACGCCATGCTGCTGGGCCACTCGCACCAGCTGTTCCCCAGCAGGGACAGCAGCGTACCGCAGTTCAACCTGCCGGGCGTGGACAAGGCCAGGGGCCTGGTGCACGGCGTGCCGACCGTGATGGCCAACCTGTGGGGCAAGCACCTGGGCGTGATTGGCCTGCACCTGAAGCACGACGGCAAGCGCTGGATCGTCGAGAAGGACAAGACGCGGGTCGAGGCGCGCGCCGCGCAGACTGGTAGCAAGAGCTACGTCGACGCCGATCCGGCCGTCATGGCCCTGGTGAAGGAGGAGCACGAAGCGACCATCCGTTACGTGCAGACGCCGGTCGGCGCGACCGCCTTCCGCATGTCGAGCTATTTCGCCGACGTGGGCGACATCTCGGCCCTGCAGGTCGTCAACCAGGCGCAGACCGAGTACGTGCTGAAGTACGTGGCCGCCAGCCTGCCGCAGTACAAGGACCTGCCGGTGCTGTCGGTGACGGCGCCCTTCAAGAGCGGCGTCGCCGGCCCGGCCGACTACACCGACGTCAAGGCCGGCGACCTGGCCCTGAACAATGCCGCCGACCTCTACCTGTACCCGAATTCCCTGTACGCGGTGAAGGTGAACGGCGCGGGGCTCAAGGCCTGGCTGGAAAAGTCGGCGCAGCGCTTCCATACCATCGACCCGGCGAAACTCGAGCCGCAGGCGCTGGTCAACCTGGCTGTGCCGAGCTATAACTTCGATACCCTGACCTCGCCGGAGGTCACCTACGAGATCGACGTGACCCGTGCCCCGGGCCAGCGCATCCGCAACCTGGCCTGGCGTGGCAAGCCGGTGGCGGCGGAACAGGAGTTCCTGGTCGCGACCAACAACTACCGCGCCAGCGGCGGCGGCCACTTCCCGGGCCTGGACGGCAGCAAGACCGTGATCGCCTCGCCCGACAACAACCGCGACATCCTGATCGCCTACGTCCGCGCGGCGAAGAAGCTGACGCGCGACGCCCATGCAGCGGCGCGCAGCTGGCGCTTCACACCCGTGAAGACGGCCGGGCGCGTGGTGTTCTCGTCGGCGCCGGGCATGCTCCAGCTGGCCCGCGAGGCCGGCCTGCACAACGTGACCCAGATCGCGGACGATGACGGCCGCGGCAAGGGCATGGCGCTGTACGCGATCGACCTGTCGAAATGAAGCGTCTCATCCTCGCGGTCCTGGCCGCATTGATGCTTGTCCAGCCGGCTATGGCCCAGCATGGAGACGAGGCCGATATCGCCCTGCGGCGCGGGATGATGTACCGCGACGGCGGCGATGCGGCGCTGGCCGCGCACTGGCTGGGCGTGGCGGCCGCACGCGGGATGCCGGAAGCGATGTTCCTGCTGGCGAACATGCTGCTCGAAGGGGATGGCGTGCCGAAGGACGAGGCCGCCGCCCGGCGCTGGCTGCATGAGGCCACGCAGCTGGATTATCCGGAAGCGTGGCAGCAGCTCGGGATGATGGAGAAGGATCCGGAGAAGGCGGGGCAGTATTTCCGGCGGGCGGCGCATGCGCTCACGCACCGCGCCGAGGGGAAGCGCTAGGAAAGCGCTTCCCGGTTCAATGCAGCTGCTTTTTCTCCGGCTGCACCAGCACGAACGGACTCACTACCGACGCCCACAGCGTCGCATCCGACGCCGTCCAGGTCTGCGCCTGCAGGTCGCTGACCTTGGCCACCGTCCCCGCCGCCATCCATTTGCCCACGCTGCCCTTGTCGTCGTGCGCGATGCGCAGGGCCACGTCGATCAGGTCCAGTTCCTCGCTCACGTAGATCACCGAGCCGCTGGCGAAATGGCGTTCCAGTTCGCTCCATTTGACGCGGCCGGTTTCGCGGTTGATCTTGTCGTGCAGTTCGGTGTCTTTTTCGGGATTGGTCTTCATACGCATTCAAAAACTAGGTGATCTCGACCGCCGGTTGCGGCGAGCCCGCCCATGTTAACCGATAGGTCTGCGCCTTGCGCACATTGCCCACCAGTGCGGGGCGAAAGCAGGCGAGGTTGGTGCCGCCCGGATGACGCACGCTCGGGTAAATGATGCCCATCGAATCCTGCGCCATCAGCTCGGCGGCCAGCGCCTGCGAAGCGATATAGCTGTCCGGATCCAGGCAGGCTTTATATGCATCGATGCCGCGCAGGTCGTGGAAGCCGGCGCTGAAGTCGGCCAGCAGCATCTGGTAGCTGAGGCTGTCGTCGAAACGATCGATCTCTGCATACTCGACCGTCTTGTGGAAGATGACTTCGCTGAGCGCCGTCTCGGCCGCGAAGGCGCAATACCAGGCGCCGCGCTCGCCGTCGTTGAAGCGGCTGCCTTCCGGGCGGGCATAGGTGAAGGCCGCATTGATGATGCGGAAGTTCGGCACGCCGAACACCAGTTCGTCCATCCCGATGCCCGGCAGCAGGCCGGACTCGCCGCGCAGGCGCTCGTTGGTGGCGTTGTCGAGGTCGAACAGGTCGCGCAGGATGTCGTCGTTCTCGGCCAGCGGCGCCAGCACGGAATCCTCGACGTCGGCGAAACGGGACGGAATCAGGCGGCAGGTATCGTACTGGCGCAGCTGGGTGATTTTGTGCAGCGGCAAGGTCAAAGACCTCCGCGGCGTGCGTCCAGCAACTTGCGCACCGTCTGCATGGCGATCAGGCCGCCCGCCAGCATGTAGGCCAGCGGGCTGCGGCCGGCGAACACCGGGTTGGTATTGGGCAGGTGGACCCATTCGTCGGCGAGCTTGTCGCCGTACAGGATGTGCAGGGCCTTGTAGATGCCGAGCAGGTAGGAAATGCGCGTGATGCGATCGACTTCCAGTACCCGGTCCGGATTCTTCTTCCAGTCGTAATAGGAGGACGAGGACAGGCCGCCCAGCAGCTCGCGCGCATCGTCGTCGCGCACCTGCCAGCTCGCTGCCAGCTTGAAGAAGCCCATCAACGCCGAGCGCGACAGGCGCTCGCGTTCGGCCCGTGAATTCAGGTCGATCAGGACTGCCGGTTCGAAACGGCTTTTCGGGTAGGAGTAGGCTAGGCTCATCGTAATTCTCCGTAATTGGACTCTTTATACTCCAATTTCGGACCGATTGCAACTGCTGGTTGTAAGCTTTGCGCGACCGTGACAGAATTATTGATCTTGCTGTATAGAAAAAAGCTTACTAAAAGCCCGTACACAGATCAGGAGACAACCCCAGATGCGCCTGAGTTCGCTTTCTCTTCTTGCTGCATGCCTGATGCTGGCTGCCGCCGCCGGTAATGCCCGCGATTCGAATCATGATCTGAAGCGCCAAGTCATGGAAGCGGAACGCGGATTCGCCGCCACCATGAAAGCGCGTGATTTCGACGCCTTCAAGCGCTTTATCGCGGACGAGGCGATCTTTTTCAGCACCGAGGGGCCGCTGCGCGGCAAGGGGGCGATCGCCAGGGGCTGGCGCCAGTACTACGACAAGCCGCAGGCCCCGTTTTCCTGGGAGCCGGAAGAGGTGGAAGTGGTGGCATCCGGCACGCTGGCCTATAGCGGCGGGCCGATCTACAACGCGGCCGGGCAGCGCATCGGGCGCTTCAATTCGATCTGGCGCCTGAGGGCGCCCGGGCAGTGGGAAGTGGTGTTCGACCGCGGATCGGATTTCGGGCCGCCACCGAAAAAATAACACCCGGGGTCAGGTCTGACATTCGGACACGACCTCGAGCGTAATCCTGTGTTACTGCTCAGTCCGTGTCTAAATGTCAGACCTGACCCCATGGTTGGGCCGGTCATGCCGGCTCTGCGTGCTCCACCAGCAACTGCACCTTGGTCACGCCGTTGTACTCGTTCGCATCAAGCCTGAACGCCACCCGCGCCCGCTCCGGCAGGCTGTCGGCATGCCCGAACCAGATCGCGTCATAGCGCCGGCCGTTCTTCTCCAGCAGCAGCTTGAGGTGGCGCTCCTTCAGGATGCGCTGGCTCACCACCCGGAACTCGTCGCAGAACACCGGCGGGGCGAAGCCCTGGCCCCAGACCTGGCCGTCCATCTCTTCGATGAACTGGGTGCAGTAGAACTCGTCCTCGAGCGGTCCGTCGGTCTCGATGATGCGTTCCAGCTGCGCTTCGGTCAGCCAAGCCTTGCCGACCGCCTCGAAGGCCTGCTGGAAGCTGTCGAAGTGCTCGCCGCGGATGGACAGGCCGGCCGCCATCGCGTGGCCGCCGAACTTGTCGATGAGTCCCGGCACCCGCTTGGACACCAGGTCGAGCGCGTCGCGCAGGTGAAAGCCCGGGATCGAACGGCCCGAGCCCTTGATCCAGCCGTCGCCCGCCGGGGCGAAGGTAATCGTCGGCCGGTAGAATTTTTCCTTCAGGCGCGAGGCGACGATGCCGATGACGCCCTGGTGCCAGCCCTCGTCGAACACGCTGATCGTGCTTGAGCCGGATGGCTCGAAGCTGTCAAGGTGGAGCAGGGCGGTGTCCTGCATCTCGGCCTCGATTTCGCGGCGCTTCAGGTTGATCTCGTTGAGCTGCTGGGCGATGGCCCAGGCGCGGCCGACGTCGTCTGTTGTCAGGCATTCGATCCCGAGCGACATGTCTTCCAGGCGGCCGGCGGCGTTCAGGCGCGGACCCAGGGCGAAGCCGAGGTCGAACGGCGAGGCCGAGCAGGCTTCGCGGCCCGCCACCCGGAACAGGGCGGCGACGCCGGCATGCATGCGGCCCGCGCGCATGCGCTTGATGCCCTGCGCCACCAGGATGCGGTTGTTGGCGTCCAGCCTGACCACGTCGGCCACCGTGCCCAGCGCCACCAGGTCGAGCAGGCTGTCGAGCTTGGGCTGGGTCTGGGCGTCGAACACGCCGCGGCGGCGCAATTCGGCGCGCAGCGCCAGCAGCACGTAGAACACCACGCCGACGCCGGCCAGGTGCTTGCTGGGGAAGCCGCACTCGGGCTGGTTCGGGTTGACGATCACGCGCGCCGGCGGCAGCGCGTCGCCCGGCAGGTGGTGGTCGGTGACCACGACTTCGATCCCGCGCCGGTTCGCCTCCAACACGCCGTCGATGCTGGCAATGCCGTTGTCGACCGTGATGATGATGTCCGGCGACTTCTCGCGCGCGGTCAGTTCGACGATCTCGGGCGTCAGGCCGTAGCCGTACTCGAAGCGGTTCGGGACGATGTAGTCGACCGTGGCGCCCATCATGCGCAGGCCGCGCAGGGCGACCGCGCAGGCGGTGGCGCCGTCGCAGTCGTAGTCGGCGACGATGGTCATGCGCTTGGCCGCAGCAATCGAGTCGGCCAGGAACACGGCGGCGGCGTCGATGTGACGCAAGGCCCCGGGCGGCACCAGGGCCGCCAGCTCGCTGGACAGCTCGCGTGCGTCGAGCAGGCCACGCGCCGCATAGATGCGCGCGAGGACCGGGTGCACCCCGCCCTGGCGCAGCATCTCGGAAGTGCGGAAGAGGCAGGGACGGGTGGTGATGCGTGTCGTGATGCTCAAGGTATGCTCAACTAAGTCGTTCCAGGGTTGGCCGGCGCCAGAATTTGCGCTGGGCCATGGCGGTCGTGGTGCATTCGGCAAGGGTCTCGCGGTTGCTCAAGACAAGCTTGAGCTGTTTCACGCGGCCCTGCACCAGCACCGCGTGCAGTGGCGCGAACAGTTTCTGTTCCAGGTGCTGGACCTGCTGCACCCAAGTGCCCCAGTCGGAGGCGATGGCGGCGTCCGCCAGAATGCCGACGACCAGCAGGCCGTCCTGCGCCAGCGCGCCGTCCAGGCTATCGAGCGATCCGATGGATTCGCTGGACAGGCCGCGGACCCATCCGGGCACGCCGATGCTGGCCACCCGGCCGGCGGCGCGCGTGGCGTCGCTGGCGGCGCCCCACAGCCAGAAGGAATTCACGCCGGGGAGGCGGCGCGCCTCGCGCGCGGCGTTCACCGGGTGGGTGTGCCACAGCATCTGCACCTCGTTCTGCAGCCGGCGCAGGGGCAGGGCCTGCTTGCCGCGCGGGACGAAGTCGCTCAGGTCCATGCCCACCACCGTGTCCGGGGTGGCGGCCTCGATGCCGGTCCAGTCGTCGGCGCGCAGGAACCAGGTCTGGGCATCGCCGTACAGCAGCGCATGGCCGATTTCCTCGCACAGCGGCCTAGCCGCCTCGTACAGGGCGCGGCTTTCATCCTCGCTCAAGCCTAGATGGCGCAGGTCGGCCATCATCGAATGGCTGCGCGCGATCTGGATGTGGGCCGGGTTGACGATATACCAGGTGCCCCCCGCCGGATCGAGGCCGAAGCCGCGCATGGCGGCGGCGGCGAAGGCCGGCTGGCCCTCGGGCGACAGCCCGAGCGTCCGGGCCAGCCACTGTTCGTGCGGCAGGGCGCGTGCGGTATCCAGGGCGGCCTGGCGTTCGAAGGCGCTGGTACGGGACAGCAGGGCGGCCAGCGCCGGGGTCTGCAGGGCACGGACCAGGTCGGGCGCGAATTCGGGGAGCGGCAGCAGGTGGGGCAGGACAAGCGTAATGTGCGACATACCGCTATTTTAGGCCAAATATGCTTCCAGCGAACGGTCGTGCAGCGGCCACGTCCCGCCCTCGCTACACGCGCAATGCTTTCTTTTGCGCCATAAAAGTCCGATGTCTGGCAAACTCTCGGGTTGGCAAACCAATAACGCACATTAAGCGATTTCATGAGCATCACCCACAAGCTGCCCTACGAATGGCAGGTCGGCCTGCGCTACACCCGCGCCGGCAAGCGCAGCGGGCGCAACAGCTTCATTTCCTTCATCTCGATGGCTTCGGTGGCCGGCATCGCGCTCGGCGTGGCCGCGCTGATCGTCGTGCTGTCGGTGATGAACGGCTTCCAGAAGGAGGTGACCGCGCGCATGCTGTCGGTGCTGGCCCACGTGGAAGTGTTCGACGCGCGCGGCGAGATGCCGGGCTGGCGCACGTCGATCCAGGAAGCGCTGCGCAACCCGGAAGTGCGCGCCGCCGCGCCCTTCGCCGAAACCCAGGCCATGCTGCTGAGCGACGGCGTGATGAAACCGGTACTCCTGCGCGGGATCGACCCGGCGCAAGAGTTGAAGGTGTCGGACGTGTCGAAACACATGCGCGAAGGGCGCTTCGACAGCTTGCAGCCGGGCTCGTACAACGTGATCATCGGCCGGGCACTGGCCAAGTCGCTCGACGTCGGCGTGGGCGACCGGGTGACGCTCCTGATGGCCTCCACC
Source organism: Massilia sp. LC238 (assembly GCF_000735635.1). NCBI lineage: Bacteria > Pseudomonadati > Pseudomonadota > Betaproteobacteria > Burkholderiales > Oxalobacteraceae > Massilia > Massilia sp. LC238. The sequence continues at coordinate 17,359 of NZ_JNNN01000075.1, forward strand.
CCGGCGCAGGCGCAAGGCGCGGCCCAGGGTGGCGCGCTGCCGCGCACCCGGCCCCTGACCGTGGCCGGCATCTTCGAGGCCGGCCACTTCGAATTCGATTCCTCGCTGGCCTTTGCCCACATCGCGGACGCCGAGGCGCTGGCGGGCGTCTCCGCACCCGCGGGCATCCGCCTGCGCCTGGCCGACATGCACCAGGCGCCGCGCGTGGCGAGCGAACTGCATGGCAGCATGTCGGGCGACCTGTTCATCCGCGACTGGTCCAAGGTCAACGCGATCTGGTTCGCCGCCGTGGAGTCGCAGAAGCGCATGATGTTCATCATCCTGACCATGATCGTGGCGGTGGCGGCGTTCAACCTGGTGTCCACCCTGGTGATGACGGTGCGCGACAAGCAGTCCGATATCGCCATCCTCCGTACGCTGGGCGCCTCGCCGCGCTCGGTCATGACCATCTTCATGGTGCAGGGCACCCTGGTCGGCGTGCTCGGCGCCGTGCTGGGCGTGAGCCTGGGCGTGGCGGTGGCGCTCAACATCGACGTCATCGTGCCCTTCATCGAGCGGCTCTTCAAGGTGCAGTTCCTGTCGCAGGAGGTCTACCTGATCAGCGAGATCCCCTCGCAGCTGCGCTGGGGCGACGTCGGCTGGATCGGCGGCGTGGCCGTGCTGCTGGCCTTCGTGGCCACCCTGTACCCGAGCTGGTCGGCGGCGCGCGTGAAGCCGGCCGAGGCGCTCCGCTACGAATGAGGATGCCTCACTTGACGATGACAATCTGGCCATGCCTGTGCCCCCTGTGGCACACTGCGGCCTCGCAACAACGACGGAGACCATGAGACTCACCCAGAACCTGCCGTACGAATGGCTGGTCGGCCTGCGCTACACGCGCGCCGGCAAGCGCAGCGGCCGCAACAGCTTCATTTCCTTCATCTCCCTGATCTCCGTGTCCGGCATCGCGCTGGGCGTGGCCGCCTTGATCATCGTCCTGTCGGTGATGAACGGCTTCCAGAAGGAAGTCACCGACCGCATGCTGTCGGTGCTGGCCCATATCGAAGTATTCGACCGCAGCGGCAGCATGCCGGACTGGCGCGCGGCCGGGCTGGACGCGCTGAAGAACCCGGCGGTGCGCGGGGTCGCGCCGTTCGTGGAGACCCAGGGCCTGCTGGAAGGCCAGGGCGTGATGCGCCCCTCGATCATCCGCGGCGTCCTGCCCTCGGAAGAACCCAAGGTGTCCGACGTGGCGAAACAGGTCAACCAGGGCAGCCTCGATTCGCTCAAGCCAGGCTCCTTCAATATCGTGCTGGGCTACGCGCTGGCACGCGCGCTGAACGTCGGCATCGGCGACAAGGTCACCATGCTGCTGGCGCAGGGCCAGATCACGCCGGCCGGCCTGCTGCCGCGCAGCCGCAGCTTCACCGTCTCCGGCATTTTCGAAGCCGGCCACATGGACTTCGACGCGGCGCTGTCCTTCATCCATGTCGAGGATGCGCAGCGCATGGAGCGCCTGCCGGCCCCGATGGGCCTGCGCCTGCGCATCGCCGACATGCACCAGGCACCAAGCGTGGCCCAGGAACTCAAGAAGTCCATGCCGGGCGACCTGGAAATGCGCGACTGGTCCAAGCTCAACGCCAACTGGTTCGCCGCCGTACAGACCGAGAAGAAGATGATGTTCATCATCCTTACCCTGATCATCGCGGTGGCCGCCTTCAACCTGGTGTCCACCCTGGTGATGACGGTGACCGACAAGCAGGCCGACATCGCGATCCTGCGCACCCTGGGCGCTTCGCCGCGCTCGATTCAAAAGATCTTCATGGTGCAGGGCGCGCTGGTCGGCATCATCGGCACCGTCCTGGGAGTCGGCGGGGGCGTGCTGGTGGCCCTGAACATCGACGTCATCGTCCCGTTTATCGAAGGTTTGCTGGGAGTGCAGTTCTTGTCGAAAGATATCTACCTGATCAGCGCGGTGCCGTCCGACCTGCGCTGGCCGGACGTTTTCAAGATCGGCGGCGTATCCGTGCTGCTGGCGTTTGCTGCGACCCTGTACCCGAGCTGGTCGGCGTCGCGCGTAAAACCTGCGGAGGCGCTGCGTTATGAATGATTACCCGAATACCTCAACTACCCCTGTCCTGTCCTGCCGCGGCCTGGGCAAGACCTTCAAGCAGGGCGACTATACCGTCAAGGTCCTGGACGGGATCGATTTCGCCATCTACCGCGGCGAGCGCGTGGCCATCGTCGGCGCTTCCGGCTCCGGCAAGTCGACGCTGCTGCACCTGCTGGGCGGCCTGGATACCCCGTCGCTAGGTGCCGTCACCCTGCTGGGAGAGGATTTCGCGACCCTGTCCGAGACCCGCCGCGGCGAGCTGCGCAACTCATCGCTCGGTTTCGTCTACCAGTTTCACCACCTGCTGCCGGAATTCTCGGCCCTCGACAACGTCCTGATGCCCTTGATGATCCGGCGCGAAGCGCGCGAGCCGGCATTGAGGAAGGCCGAGGCGATCCTCGGGCGCGTGGGCCTGGGCAAGCGCGTGGTGCACCGCCCCGGCGAGCTGTCCGGCGGCGAGCGCCAGCGCGTGGCCCTGGCGCGCGCGTTGGTCACCGAGCCGGCCTGCGTGCTGGCGGACGAGCCGACCGGGAACCTCGACCACAGCACGGCCCAGTCGATTTTTGATTTGATGCTGGAACTCTCGCGTACCCTCGGCACGGCGTTCGTGATCGTCACCCACGACATGGAGCTGGCGCGCCGCTGCGATCGCGTGTTCCGCCTCACCGAGCACGGCCTGCAGGCGGTAGAGGCTTAAGCATGTGGATCGATACGCACTGCCACCTGGATGCGCACGAATTCGGCCGGCAGTCGCTGGACGTGGCTGCAGCGGCGAAGGCGGCGGGCGTGTCGATGATCGTGGCGATGGCGATCGAGCGCGGCAATTTCGGCGCCGTGGCCGAGCTGGCCGCGCAGGCCCCGAACGTCAGCTATGCGCTGGGCATCCACCCGATCTACGTGCCGCAGGCCCGGGATGAAGACCTGCTGGTGCTGCGCAGCGCGGTGGAAGCGGCGATGAAAGACCCGAACTTCGTCGGCGTCGGTGAGATCGGGCTGGATTTCTTCATCCCGATGCTGTGCGAGCCGGACATGCGCGAGAAGCAGGAGCGCTTCCTGCGCGAGCAGCTGCGCATCGCACGCGATTTCGGCCTGCCCGTGATGCTGCACGTGCGGCGCTCGCAGGACCAGGTGCTGAAACACCTGCGCCAGATCCGTCCTCCGGCCGGGATCGCCCACGCCTTCAACGGCAGCTTCCAGCAGGCGCAGAACTTCATCGACCTGGGCTTTCACCTCGGCTTCGGCGGCGCCATGACCTTCACCCGCGCGCTGCAGATCCGGCGCCTGGCGGCCGAGCTGCCCCTCACGTCCATCGTGCTGGAGACCGATTCTCCGGACATCGCGCCGTCCTGGATCCACCCGGGACGCAACACGCCCGACCAGCTGCCCGCCATCGGGGCGACCCTGGCCGAGCTGCGCGGGATCGGCGTGGACGAGGTACGCGAAGCGGTCCACCGGAACACGCTGGCGGCGATTCCGCGGCTGGCCGGCTATCCGCTCGCGCATGGTGATGCAGCGGGCTAGCCAATCCGACACTGGACAAATAGCTAATTAGCGAAGTAGCAGCACTTGCGCCGGTGGGTAGCACCGGATGCTTGGCGGCGTCCCGCGACAGTGGCTATAAGGTTTAGTTCGTTTGCAGCGTTGAAGCACGACAAGGCTGCGCATGTTCCGTTCTGCCAAGATGCACTCTTCGCTGCCATTGCAGCACAGCCACGATGGAGAGTGATTTGGACAGCGCGAGCGAATTCCTGCGGATGCTACGGCACGAGAAGTCGCTGACCACCGCCCACCGGCCGATCCGGTTGCGCCTGGGCCATGCCGACCACCTGGCCGACGAACTGCTGCTGCCGCAGCGGGTGCAGGGTCATGAATCGGTGTGCGGCGGTTTCGAATACGTCGTCACCTGCGTCGCCGACACGCCGCGCCTCCCGCTCAAGGAACTCATCGCGCTTCCCGCCGAACTGCAGATGGTCACCGACCGCGGCCAGCTGCGCAGCATCTGCGGCATCGTCGCCGAGGCGCGCGCCGGCGACCACGACGGCGGGCTGGCCGTCTACCAGCTGGTGCTGCGCGACGCCCTGGCCGTCATGGAAAAGCGCGTCAACAGCCGCGTCTTCCGCTACCAGAAAGAGCTCGAGATCGTGCAGGTCCTGTTCGATGAATGGCGCCAGTCCAACAGCGTCATGGCCAGCGCCTTCGACTACGAACTCGACCCGCTGTTCGACATGCGCCTGTACCCGCCGCGCGAACAGACCATGCAGTACAACGAGTCCGACGCCGCCTTCGTGCGCCGCCTGCTCAAGCGCCGCGGCATCGCCTGGACCTTCCGCCCGGGCCGCGCCCGCGCCGGCAGCACCGACCAGGACGCGGACGACACGCCCGTCCACACGCTGGTGCTGTTTTCCGATCCCGCCTCGCTGCCGCGCAGCGCCGCCGGCAGCGTGCGCTACCACCGCATCGATGCCACCGAGGAGCGCGATACCGTCGTTTCCTGGTGCGCCGCGCGGCGCCTGCAGCCGGGGAGCATCACGCGCCACAGCTGGGATTACCGCAACCCCACCGGCACCCAGTTCATGAGCACCACCGCGCGCAGCATGGCCGACCAGGGCCGCAGCGGCAATGCGCTGGCGGCGAGCCTGGACGACTACCTGGTCGAGATCCCGCATGCCGGCAACGACGTCGAGGACCACTGGCGGCTCGGCCAGGTGCGCATGAACCGGCACGAATTCGACACCAAGTGCTTCCACGGCGAAGGCAGCGTGCGCGACCTGTGCGCGGGCGAATACTTCACCCTGGCCGGGCACCCGGAGATCGACACCCATCCGGAAGGCGAGCGCGATTTTGTCGTGACCGCCGTCTGGATGGAAGCCGAGAACAACCTGCCGGCCGACCTGTCGGCGCGCGTGCGCCGCCTGATGGGACCGTATACCCCGATCGATGCGATGCTGGCGCCGAACGAACATCCGGTGGCCGGCGACGGCGTGCGGGTGCGGATGCGCTTCGATTGCGTACGGCGCGGGATCGCGCTGGTGCCGGCTTTCGATCCGCGCATCGACCTGCCGCATCCGCAGCTGCAAAGCGCCATCGTCACCGGTCCGCCGGGCGAAGAAGTGCATTGCGACGCGCTGGGGCGGGTGAAGATCCGCTTCCCGGGCATGCGCACCACGGACCACAAGCATGCGCACGGGGCGGGCGCATCGGATACCCCGGCCGATTCGGCCTGGGTGCGGGTGGCGTCGAACTGGGCCGGCAACGGCCCCGGCGCCAACCAGCAGTGCGGCACGCTGTCGCTGCCGCGCGTCGGCAGCGAAGTCTTGGTGGCCTTCCTCGGCGGCGACCCGGACCGGCCGGTGGTCCTGTCGCAGGTCTTCAACCAGCGCGGCGAGCCGCCGGCGTTCAGCAAGGCGGGCGGCTTGCCCGGAAACCGCTACCTGTCGGGCACCCGGACCCGCGAGATCGGCGGCGCGCGCGGCAACCAGCTGCGCTTCGACGACACCCGCGGCGAGATCAGCGCCCAGCTGGCGAGCGACCACGGCGCCTCGCAACTGAACCTCGGCTGGTTGACGCAACCCAAGGCCAACGGCATGGCCGCGCCGCGCGGCGAAGGCGCCGAGCTGCGCAGCGACCATAGCGTGGCGATCCGCGGCAAGGAAGGTGTGCTCCTGAGCGCAGAGGCGGCCCCGGCGGCCGAGGGCGAGCAACTGGCGCGCGCCGGCCTGCTCGGTCTCGCTGAGTTAATGCAAAGCATCGCGGACGAGGTGGCCAAGCTGGCGGAACAGCACACCGAGGACGAGCCGAGCGCCCAGCGCCTGGCCGACTTGTCCGACAAGCTGCGGCGCTGGGACCAGGGCTCCAACGTCGCACCGGGCGACAAGGGCGCCGAGCCGATCGTGGCCGTGACTGCCCCGGCGGGCATCATGCTGGCCAGCCAGGACAACGTCGCGCTCGGGTCCGAGACCCAGCTCGATATGGTCAGTGGAGGAGATGCGCGCACGTCTGCAGGAAAGAACATCTTCCTGCGCGCTGCGCGCGGGATCAGCGCTTTTGCCCAGGCACTGGGCGTCAAGCTGGTGGCGGGGCGCGGGAATGTTCTGCTGGAAGCCCATCAGGGCGCGGTCGAAGTCAAGTCATCCGGAAAAATAAGCCTGATTTCAGCAGAAGCGATCCATATCGAGGCACCGATTGTCCGGATCATTTCACAAGGTGCCCAAACGGATTGGGCCGATGGAACGATCACGCTGCAAAGCGCGGCGCAGCACGTCATCAACGCAAGCGGAATTACCCGAGGGCCGGCTGGCAGCGGAAATCCGACCAAACCCGATTTTGCGAAAACTTCATTAAAGACAACTGAGCGAGTTGTTCTGCGCCATCTCCAAACGCGTGAACCGATTCCACACCAAAATTATATTGCCCACCTTAGCGACGGCAGGACCGTACAGGGCATCAGCGACGAAGAAGGCCGCACCGCGCTGGTGCAAAGCGATGAGCTTGGGCCGGTGCGCTTCGAGCTTCTTCCGTCATCCAATTAAGCTGTCGGGAACCGTCATGCGTGAACCGACCAGGCCATTGCCTCCGCTCGTCCCTCTGTCGCATGGCGGATGGGAAGTGAACTCATTCATGTCCTCGGCGGACTATACGATCCGCGGCCTTGGACTTGTCCCGCCCAATAAGATTGTTCCGGTCATTGTTGTACCCGGCATTATGGGTACGAACCTTCGTGCCAAACAAAAGCCGCGTTTGGGACGGGTCGAAGATGAACGAAACAAGATGGTGAAGCCTGGTCAGCCTACTTGGCGGCCGCCAAATGGTGAACTCGAGGGATTCAATGCCTCGCGCGTCTGGGACAGGTACACGCCGCAGCAGCGCCAGCTGCTGCTGGATCCTGCGACCCTCGAGGTCGATCCAACCGGCCCCGTCATCATCCCGGATGCTGAGGATGGCTATGTCCTGACCGAGCGCGAGCTGCGAGAAAGAGGCTGGGGGGAAGTGTATGCCGATTCGTATGGTGGCCTTCTTTACGGTCTGCAGACTCGGCTGAATCAGACTTTCGGTTTTGACGAGCAGGGGAAGAAGCGCTTCGTCAAACAGCATTGGAAAGACGTGATGGCCTGCGATCCACAACGATGGGGCCTGCGCCAGTTCGCGTCGCTAACGGAAGACCACCTTGTAAAGCACGCTCAGCACTATTTTCCAGTGTACGCGTTCGGCTACTGCTGGCTACACGATTGTAAAAGCTCGGCGGAATTGCTGGAAAAGCGGATTCTTGAAATTATCGATTCGTGGAAGAAAGCGAAACGGCAATGCTCTAAGGTCATTTTGGTAACGCACTCCATGGGGGGCTTGGTAGCAAGAGCGTGCGCAAAGCGCATTCCGGACAAAATCGCCGGCGTGATCCATGGCGTGATGCCGGCACTGGGCGCACCAGTCGCCTACCGCAGGATTGCCAGCGGAACCGAGTCATCTACTCCGAATAATCTTCCCCTCAAGAAGTTTGAGGGTTCCAGGACTGCAATGATTCTGGGGAGCAGCACCAGTAAAACCACGCCAGTCTTGGCGACATCGCCTGGTGCGCTCGAACTTCTGCCGAATCACCTGTACCCCCAACCTTGGCTGCACGTCCGTGTAATCAGGTTTGTCGGTGGTGTCCAAGGCACAAATCATACAGGGAAGACCGGCGTTTCCGGATACCAGACCAAGCCTTATGATGCGCTCTCGTTTCCTAATGCAAATCTGCAGAATCCCTATGATCTGTACCGTGACATGAAGTCGTGGTTTCGGTTGATTAATCCGGACCTGGCCGATCCCGCTGGCAAATATTCGCAAACCGAGAAAGGGGTGAGGCAAGTAATCAGGGCGGCGATCGGTGCAGCAGAGAGTTTTCACAAGATTCTCGATGATTACTATCACCCCAATACCTATGCGTTCTATGGCGACGATCGGAGTCAACTTTCGTACGGGCAGGTTCGATGGGTCGCTATTCAGCAGGCAGGATCGACGACAGCACTTACGCCAGCGAATCTTACAGCCGGACAGTATATCGGCGAAACTGATACCGGACAGCGCCGCGTACTCGTCGACGGGAAGAACGAACTGCGTTTTGCGCCTGATCAGCAGGACGCGCGGGGCGATGGAACCGTACCGCATCAATCCGGTGCAGGACCGGCCGGCAAGGTAAAACAAGTGTTTGCGACGGAGGGCTACGACCATCAGGAATCGTATAACAATGAGCACATGCTCATGTTAACGCTCCGATTGCTTACCAAGATTGTTCAGGAGATCTCGTGAAGAGTTGGCTTCGGAGCAGGCTGGCAAGAATGCTGGCCGGGGCTCTGTGCGCGGGATTGGTTGCCACTTGGGCGGCGGGAAAGGTTTTGGATAAGCGCGATGAAGACCGGCGGGACCAATACGAGGTAGCGCAAATGACCGACAAAATGAAAACCGTGTGTGTCGGCAGGTTTTTGATCGACATGCCGGAGGAAGCAGAAATTGAGCTGAGAGGGGCGAAAGTCGATGGTTTCGATATTTCGGCTTTCGATGAAACCGAAGAGGCGTTCCAGGAGCGTGTCACCGACCGCGAGGCCCAAATCAGGGCCCTGCCGGACTGGCTCGGTGGAAACAAGAATCTTGAGTCTGCGAGGGAGGTGAACACCAACAGTGGGCTCGTGGGAAAGATCCTTATTCACAGCCGGACCGTGGAAGAGGGAACGCAGGGCAATGGCCTAGGCGGCGTGGAGCGCTACCGCGACGAGGGGATCACGACGGAAGCCCTCGTCCATGGTCATGGGATCAGTATCGATCTGTCCTACAAGGATCGGGCACTAAAGTGGGTCGAGGATCTGCCCAGGCTGGTCAATCAGCTCGTGGCCAACCCCGATAACAGCATCCCTGCGGAACCAGGATTCTGCATGGACCGCGCCTATGTCCGCGACCCGCTCCGCGCCGATCAGCGCGAACAGATCATCATGTCCGCGCGTCTGCCGAATCACCCTGATGTCGAGTTCATGCTCATGCTGTCCGCTGGACTCAAGCCCGAGCCGCAAGGCGTACTGGAACGGACCAACACGGCAGATGGTGTGCTGTCGATAGCGGAGCGGATGCGTATAACGCGATTGAGGGCGGGTGAGCGCAAGATTGGGGGGCTGGCCGGCGAAGAACTGGCTGAATTGGTGGTCGAGGAAAACGAGGCACGCGTGCATACCTTCTGGTGGGAGGTGAACGGGACTGAAGACAATGTTTTCGTTCCACATCTTATGTTCAAGATGACGACCGGAAATGGCAATCGCCAGCCCGTGCCATCCTCTCTATCGGACGGTGCCGCACTCGGCTTGTGGGACAAGATAACGTCTAGTATTCGCCTACGTTCGGCTGAACCTCAAGAAACTAGACGAGTCGAAGCGCCGACAACACCGCTTGGCACATACGCTTCGGCTGGCGAACGCTGTCCGGAAAGTGGTTGGTGGCTTTGTGGTGACGGTGGCGGGGAAATTGGCGTACTGGGCGGCCAACGGCAATACATTAAAAAGGGTGATGTGATGCCTCAGGCGTTGCTGCTTCCTCCACGTACCTTGTGGGACAAGGTACGTGGACTGCAGCCGAGCTACGAATCGAAGAACCCAACGAATTGGAAACTTGTCGATCACCGGGCGCGTAAAAGAGTGCCGCCACCGTTGCAATTAGCGAAGGCTTCTACGTCCAGTACCACGACGGTTGCTGTCGGCGTACCTGGACCTGCGGGCGGCGCCAGCGTCGCGATTGGCAGCTATTCCTCGACCGGCGTTGCTTGCCCGGCGAGTGGCTGGTGGCGTTGTGAAGAGTCGCACGCGCTTGACGGAACCCGCTGGTTTGCACAGGGAAGCTTGCTGCCACCGGCGACCTTTACTGTTGCGCCAGGCATATTTGGTCACTCGCCCAGCGCACCGCAAGCAATCCAACGTCGTAGTGCATGGCGCTTGATGCGTCTTGCAGATGTCGCCGACCAGTCAGCCAGCGAGACCGACGGACGCAATCAATTTGGGATGTCACCCTTGGCCCAGCAGGTATAGCGCCTTTACCGTGTTCGGCGCTTACTTAGTTCCCAGAATGCCCGTTGACCAAATTAGCTAGGAGTCTACATGATACGTTCGTTGAAGACCTGGCTGATGGTCGTGCTCGCCGGGGTTGTAGTCGCTGCTTTGGGGCGAACGTTCGAAACGCATCGTGATGAGGAGAAGCTCGAGGGCTCGCAAATAACCGAAAAGATAAAGACGGTCTGCATAGGGCGATTCTTAATTGACATGCCGGCAGAGGCGCAATACGAACTTCACGGAGCTCGTATCGACGGCTTTAGTATCGTCGCCTTTGAGGAATCGGATGCTGGGTTCCAGGAGCGTGTTCTTGCGCGAAAGGCGCAAATTGAAGCAGTTACCGATCGTCCCGGGAGACGCAATAACCTGGAAGTGGCTAGTAAGGTGAGGAACAACCATGGTGTCGCGGGTCACATCTTTGTTCACGGTCGGAATGTCACTGAAGGCCAGTCGTCCGACGGACTTACCGTCGCACGCTACCGCTACGAGAGCGTTGCGGTCGAAGCACTTGTCCATGTCGATGGAATCAGCATTGATGTTTCTGCATCCGATCATGATCCCGAATCGATAGGAAATCTCTCAACATTGATCGCGCAAATCGTTCCCAATCCAGAAAACCGAACTCCGACAGCGCCTGGGTATTGCATCGACCGTGCTTTCATACGTGACCCACTTAGCGCCGACCAAGGCGAACAAATCGTGATGAATGCGAGACTGCCAAATTGGCCCGATATCACATTCAACATGATTCTGGCTGCAGGCACTGAACCCGATCGGGAAGGCTTGCTCGAACGAGCGGCTAACTCGAACACCAGGCCGATTGACGACGAGAGAAAGCGCGTGAAAAGGCTGCGTTCTGATAGACGGGTTATTGGAGGTATTAGTGGTGACGATTTAGCCGAACGTTTCCTCGAGAACGAGGATACAGTAGTCCATAGCTTTTGGTGGGAAGTGAACGGTACACAAGACAATGTCTTCGTTCCGCATTTAGTATTTAGAATGGACACTGGTCACAGCGTCAACGGGCCGGTCCCTTCTTCACTGTCGGATATTGCGGCGCTCCAACTATGGGACAAGATCGTATCCAGCATCCGTTTACGGCCGATAAATGCTCAGAATGCGACGCAGCCCGTACCGCCGCCAAGCCTGACCAAGAAATAACTGTTGTCGTCTAAGACTAGCTGAGTTTCCGCAAAGTCATCCCCCCCAGCTCAGCTACATTCCAGCTTTCCCCCCGAAGGAGAGCGGAGTGACCCACAAGCGTTTCTACATCCGCGCCGGCGCCACTACCACGGCGGGCGGCACCATCAGGGCTTCCAGCACCTTCACTACCCTGGACGGCATGCCGATCGCCCGCGAAGGCGATCCGGTCGACTGCCCCGAGTGCGGCGAGCAGGGCGTGATCCAGTGCGTCATGCCGCGCCTGCCCGACCAGTCCGAAGGCAAGGAGTGCGCGCTGAGCGACGACCTGTGCATCTGCGCCTGCTCGCCGCCGCCGAAGCTGGTCGCCGACCAGTTCCACGACTTCCAGCTCGTCGCCGAGAGTCCAGTGGCCTAGCAGCCTCACCCACGCAAGCCTGCGGGCCGGCCCATGCGCTGCGCGATCCTCGCCTTCCTCGCCGGGGTATGCTGGCTCCAGACCCGCGCCGAACTGCCGCCACCGGCCTACCTGGCCGGCGCCCTTGCGGCAGCGCTGGTCCTGTTCTTGCTGCGCAAACGTGCCGCGACCCTGCTCGCCGCCGCCATCCTCGGCGCCGCGTGGTCGGCATGGCTGGCCCACGTCGCCCTGGCGGACGCGCTGCCGCGCGAGCAGGAAGGCCGGGACGTCACCATCGTCGGCACCGTCGACAGCCTGCCGCATGAATTCGACGGCGGCGCGCGCTTTCACCTGCGTGTCGAACGTGTCCTGACGCCGGACGCCGCGGTCCCACCGCGGATCGCCATTTCCTGGTACGGGCAGCCGGGGGCCACGGAGGGCCTGACGCCGGTGGAACCCGGCGAGCGCTGGCAGCTGGTCGTGCGCCTGCAGCGTCCGCACGGCAATGCCAACCCCTACGGCTTCGACTACGAAGCCTGGCTGCTCGAGCAGGGCGTGCGCGCCACCGGCTACGTGCGTCCCGCCGGGCCGCGCAATGTCCGTCTCGACGCCTTCGTGCCGCGCCCAGGACATGTGGTGGAGCGCGCCCGCGCCGCACTGCGCCGCCACATCCTGCGCGAACTGGACGGCAAGCGCTATGCCGGCGTGATCGTGGCACTGGTGATCGGCGACCAGCGCGGCATTCCGCAGTCGAGCTGGGACGTCTTCAACCGCACCGGCATCAGCCACCTGGTGTCGATCTCGGGCCTGCACATCACCATGGTCGCGGCCCTGGCGGCATGGGTCATGTCCGCCTTGTGGCGCCGTTCCTTCTTTGTGGAGGGCGCGGCCTTGCCGCTGCGGCTGCCGGCCCAGAAGGCCGCGGCGCTGGCCGGCGCGCTGGTGGCGCTGCTGTACGTGCTGCTTGCCGGTTCCGGCGTGCCCGCGCAGCGCACCTTCTACATGCTGGCGGCGGTGGCGGCCGCGCTGTGGTTCGGCCGGGTGGTGGCGCTGTCGCATGTGCTGTGCCTGGCGCTGCTTGTCGTGGTGCTGATCGATCCCTGGGCCGTGCTGGGGGCCGGCTTCTGGCTGTCGTTCGGGGCGGTGGCCGTGATCCTGTACGCCAACCTGGGGCGGGTGCAGCCCGACGCCGGATGGCGCCGCACGCTCGGCATGGCGGTCCGGACCCAGTACGCCGTCACCGTCGGCCTGGTGCCGCTGACCATGCTGCTGTTCGCGCAGGTGTCGCTGGCCAGCCCAATCGCAAATGCGGTCGCGATCCCGGTCGTCAGCCTGTTCGTCACGCCGCTGGCGCTGATTGGGGCACTGCTGCCGGCGGCGTTGGCAGGCTGGGTCCTCGGGCTGGCGCACTTGGCGATCGAGGTGCTGGCGGACGGCTTGGCCTGGCTGGCCGCCAGCCCGCTCGCGGTCATGAACGCGCCGGCGCCGCAGCCGTGGATCTTCGTGCTGGCGCTTGCCGGCACCGCGTGGATGCTGGCGCCGCGCGGCTGGCCGCATCGGTGGGCCGGGCTGGCCGCCTGGGCCCCGATGCTGACCCAGTTGCCAAGCGCGCCGCCGGCCGGCACGTTCTCGGTGACCGCCTTCGATGTGGGGCAGGGCATGGCCCTGCTGGTCGAGACCGAGCGGCACCGGTTGCTGTACGACGCCGGTCCGCAGTATGGGCCGGTCGCGGATGCGGCCGGCCGGATCCTCCTGCCTTACCTGCGCGGGCGCGGCATCGGCGCCCTCGATGCGCTGGTGGTCTCGCACAGCGATGTCGACCACGCCGGCGGCGCGCGCACGCTGCTCGAGGGCGTGAGCGTCGCCCAGGTCCATTCCTCGCTGTCCGCGGGCCATCCGGTGGTGCAAGCCGCGCGCCGCCACAGCCGCTGCGGCGCGGGCCAGGCGTGGAGCTGGGACGGGGTGCGCTTCGAGCTGCTGGGGCCGACCCCGCAGTCGTACGAACAGGTCGGCCTGAAAGCCAACGCCCGCAGCTGCGTGCTGCGCGTGAGCGCGCATGGCAAGGCGATGCTGCTGGCGGCCGACATCGAAGCGGCGCAGGAGATGCAGCTCATCGAGACCGCGGCGGGCCAGCTGCGCGCCGACGTGTTGCTGGCGCCGCATCACGGCAGCGGGACCTCGTCGACCGCCGCCTTCCTGGCCGCGGTGGAACCCAGGCTCGGCATCTTCCAGGTGGGTTACCGCAACCGCTACCGCCACCCGAAGAAGGAGGTTTATGAGCGCTACGCCAGCCTGGGCATCCGCAGGCTGCGCACCGACGAATCGGGCGCGGTCCTGCTGCGTTTCGGGCGCACGCTGGATGTAAGTGAATTCCGTGCCGAGCGGCGCCGCTACTGGCACGGACGCTAGCGATCAATCCGTCAAGGGCAGGCTGAGCCGCACCTGCAGACCGCCCCCCTCGCGGTTGGACGCGCCGATGCTGCCGCCGTGCGCCGCAAGCACCTGCTGGGCGATCGCCAGTCCCAATCCATGGCCGTCCACCTTGTTCGGGTTGGAACGGAAGAAGGGCCGGAAGATCGATGCCAGGTCGGCGGCGGCGATTCCGGGGCCGCAATCGAGCACGTCCAGGTGCGCCCATTGCGCGTCAAGCTGCAGCACGATCCTGACACTCCCGTTACCACCATGGCGGATCGCGTTGCGCACCACGTTTTCCAGCGCGCTCCACAGCAGGTCCGGGTCGCCCTGCACCACGATCGGGCCCGGCGCCTCCACGCGGATGCGGGGCGCTTCCGGCCCCGCCTCGTACCGTGCATCCGCCGCGATCTGGTCCGCCAGTTCGGTCAGGTCGAGCTGTTCGCGCCGGGCCAGGGTGGCCGAGGCTTCGAGCCGCGAGAGCGTCAGCAGCTCGCCGACGAGTTTGTCCATGCGCATGCTCTCGCGCTCGATGCGGTCGAGCGAGGAGCCGATCCGCTCCGGCTGCTGGTGCGCCAGCCCCACCGCGGCCTGCAGCCGCGCCAGCGGCGAGCGCAGTTCGTGCGAGACGTCGTGCAGCAGGCGGCGCTGGCCGTCCATCAGGGCGGCCAGGCGTGCGCTCATGCGGTCGAAGTCGCGTCCCAGGTCGCTCAGCTCGTCGCCGGCGCGGCCCGGGCTGGCGAAGCGCGGGGCCAGGTCGCCGCGCGAAGCCGCTTCGAAGGCGCTGCGCAAGGCCCGGATTGGGCGCGAGAAATACCAGGCCAGCAGGGCGGCGAACAGCAGGCTGGCCAGCGTCGCGGCGACGATGCCGGCGACCTGGCCCACGCGCCGTCCCGGTCCCGGTCCAGGTGGTGCTTCGCCGGAGCGGTGCTGATGCGCAGCCGCGCCGCCGGCACCCGCCAGCGGGGCTCCACGGAACTGGCGACGCACGAAGGCCGTGTAGCGTTCGCCGTCGGGCCCGGCCAACTGCCGGATGCCGCGGCGCGGCTCGCCCGAGGTCAGCTGGCGCGTGAGCTCGGCTTGCAGTTCGGGCGGCACCGGGCGGCCCAGCAGCTCGCGCCCCTGGCTGTCCTGCACGAACACCTGGGGACGCTGCATGTCGCCCAGCAGCCCGCGCAAGGCCAGTACGCCGCCGTGCTTGAGCGTAGCGGCGGCCGCGTCGAGCGCGATCCAGGCCGGCGGGCCGTGGTCGAGTTCGATCGCTTGGCTGCGGGCACGGTCGCGCAGCCAGAAGGCGCCGCCGATGCCGATGGTGGCGGCGACCTGGGCAAGCAGGATGCAGAGGAAGAACTTCCAGAACAGGCGGCCCATGTCAGTCCCGGATCAGCTGGTAACCCTGGCGGTAGATCGTCTGCACGGGAGAGCGGCCATCCGCGAGCAGGCCCAGTTTCTGGCGCAGGCTGCTCAGGTGCACGTCGATGTTGCGGTCGAAGCGCGCCAGTGGCCGGCCCAGGCCCTGTTCCGACAGCTCGTTCTTGCTGACGGGGCGGCCGGCGTGGCGCGCCAGCACGTCGAGCAGGTTGAATTCGGTGCTGGTCAGCTCGAGCGGCGCGCCGTTCCAGGAGGCGCGGCGCTGTTCCGGATACATGCTCAGCTTGCCGACCGTGAGCACCGTGCCGGGGCCGGCGCCGCTGGCCTGGGTGCGGCGCAGGATGGCGCGCACCCGCGCGGTCAGTTCGCGCGGCGTGCAGGGCTTGGCGACATAGTCGTCGGCGCCCAGTTCCAGGCCGAGGATGCGGTCGGCGTCGTCGCCGCGAGCGGTCAGCATCAGGATCGGAATCCGGCTCGCTGCGCAGCCGGCCGCGCGGACCTGGCGCAAGGCCTCGATGCCGTTGGTACCCGGCATCATCACGTCGAGGACCGCGATGGCGTAGTCGCCGCGCAGCGCCTCGCGCACGCCGTCGTGGCCGTTGTGGACGCAGGTGGTGCGAAAGCCTTCCTGTTCCAGGTATTCGGAAAACATCCCGACGAGTTCGACGTCGTCGTCAATCAGCAGTACGTGGTTCATGGGCAGCAGGATAGCAAAGGCGCCGCCGGGAACATTTTGTGCAGTGCGAAATTTTACCTGGATTTACATCTCGACAAGTTACTGGTGTAGGCATTCCCCTCTAAACCCGGTTCGTGCGACGGGCTCTTTCATTACAATGGACCGTTGACATTCACGCCATACCCTCATGAGCAAACCGCTGCTGCACTTCTCCCACGGGAACAGCTACCCGGCCGGCACCTATAGCCGGCTGTTCCAGGCCCTCGGCCCGCACTACGAGCTGCGCGCCCACGACATGTACGGCCACGATCCGCGCTTTCCGGTCGGCGACGGCTGGCACGGCCTGGTGGAGGAGCTGATCCACCAGCTGGAAGGCTACGAGCGCCCGCCGATCCTGGTCGGCCATTCGCTCGGCGGCATGCTGAGCATGATGGCGGCCAAGCAGCGGCCCGAGCTGGCGCGCTGCGTCGTCATGCTCGATTCGCCGGTGGTGGCCGGCTGGCGCGCCTTCCTGTGGAAGCTGGTCAAGAAACGCGGCATGGGTTCGCGCTTTTCGCCGGCGAAGTTTTCCGAACGCCGGCGCAATGTCTGGCCGGACCGGGCGGCGGCCTACCAGCATTTCATCGCCAAGCCGATGTTCCAGGCCTGGGCGCCCGGTGCGCTCGACGACTATCTCGACCACGGCCTCCAGCCCCATCCGGAAGGCGTGCAGCTGCGCTTCGACCGGGCCGTGGAAACCATGATCTACAACACGCTGCCGCACCACATGGGCGCGATCCTGCGCGAGCCTTTTCCAGTACCGATCGGCTTCATCGCCGGCACCACCTCGGAAGAGCTGCGCCAGGCCGGGCTCGACGCCACCCGCCGCCTGGTGGGGCGCAACCTGGTGATGATCGAGGGCGGCCACCTGTACCCGCTCGAGAAACCGGAGGAAACGGCGCGCCTGACCCACGAGATGATCGAACGCCTGTTGTCGCCATCGATGCCGGCCACCCAAAGCGTGTCGGCGGCGGCGGTTTAGCGTAAAATCGCGGGATTGATTATTTGGAATGTCACCGATGGCTATCAAGAGCGATAAATGGATCCGCCGCATGGCGGAAGAGACCGGGATGATCGAACCCTTCGAGCCGCGCCAGGTGCGCGAGTCCGACGGCCGCCGGGTCATTTCGTGGGGCACCTCGTCGTACGGCTACGATATCCGCTGCGCCGACGAGTTCAAGGTGTTCACAAACATCAACAGCACCATCGTCGACCCCAAGAATTTCGATTCGAATTCCTTCGTGGACGTGAAAAGCGATGTCTGCATCATTCCGCCGAATTCCTTTGCGCTGGCCCGCACCATCGAGTACTTCCGCATCCCGCGCAACGTGCTGACCGTGTGCCTCGGCAAATCGACCTATGCGCGCTGCGGCATCATCGTCAACGTCACGCCTTTCGAGCCGGAGTGGGAAGGCTATGTGACCCTGGAATTCTCGAACACCACGCCGCTGCCGGCCAAGATCTATGCCGGCGAAGGCTGCGCCCAGGTGCTGTTCTTCGAGTCCGATGAAATCTGCGAGACCTCGTACAAGGACCGCGGCGGCAAGTACCAGGGCCAGCACGGCGTGACGCTGCCAAAAACCTGATTCAAATTTTGCGGTATCCTGTCAGGATTGAATCATATTGATGGGCTGAACCCGTATGGCTGATTGCTGCAGTGGCGGTTGTTCTTCCGACAAGCCGCCGGTCGATCCGCGCTACCGGCGCGTGCTCTGGATCGCGCTCTGGGTCAACGCGCTGATGTTCGGCGTCGAGCTCTATGCCGGCTGGGCCGCGGGCTCGGTCGCGCTGCTGGCCGACGCGGTCGACTTCCTCGGCGACGCCGCCAACTACGGCATCTCCCTGTTCGTCCTCGCCCTGGCGCCAATCTGGCGCTCGCGCACCGCGCTGGTCAAGGGCGCGACCATGGGCGGCTACGGCGTCTTCGTACTCGGCACCGCGCTGTGGCACCTCCAGCTCGGCGTCCTGCCGAAAGCGGAGACGATGGGCGTGGTGGGCTTCCTGGCCCTGCTCGCCAACTGCTCGGTGGGTGCGCTGCTGTGGGCCTACCGCAACGGCGACGCCAACATGCGTTCGGTGTGGCTGTGCACCCGCAACGATGCGATCTCGAATGTGGCCGTGATGCTCGCCGCCCTCGGCGTGTTCGGCACCAAGAGCGGCCTGCCGGACCTGCTGGTGGCCACCATCATGGGCCTGCTCGGCCTGTCCGCCGCGTATTCCGTCATGACCCACGCCCGCCGCGAGATGCGCGAGGGGCAGGCGCCTGCGCCTGCCGCGCCCGCGCCCGCGTCCGTGCCCGCCGCGACGATCGAACTCAAACGCCGCTAGCATGATCGTACCGGCGTAAAAAAAGGGGCTTGCGCCCCTTTTTTCATGGCCCTGCGGCTCGCTTACGCGTCCTGCATCACGCAATCGACGAAGTAGCCGCGCTTGCCGTCGACTTCACGCTTGACCAGCCCGTGCACGTCGGTCTCGAAGCCCGGGAAGCGCTCGTTGAAGTCGCGCGCGAAGCGCAGGTAGTCGACGATGGTCCGGTTGAAGCGTTCGCCCGGGATCAGGAGCGGAATGCCCGGCGGGTAAGGCGTCAGCAGGATCGCGGTGATGCGGCCTTCCAGCTCGTCGATCGCCACGCGCTCGATCTGGCGGTGCGCCATCTTGGCAAAAGCGTCCGACGGCTTCATGGCCGGCACCATGTCCGACAGGTACATCTCGGTGGTCAGGCGCGCCACGTCGTACTGCTTGTAGAACAGGTGGATCTCGGTGCACAGGTCGCGCAGGCCGCGGGTCTCGTAGCGCGGGTTGGCCGCGGCGAACTGCGGCATCACGCGCCACATCGGCTGGTTGCGGTCGTAGTCGTCCTTGAACTGCTGCAGCGCGGTCACCAGGGTGTTCCAGCGGCCCTTGGTGATGCCGATCGTGAACATGATGAAGAAGGAGTACAGGCCGCACTTCTCGATGATCACGCCGTGCTCGGCCAGGTACTTGGTCACGATCGAGGCCGGGATGCCGGTGTCGCCGAACTTGCCGTCCAGGGACAGGCCCGGGGTCACGATGGTCGACTTGATCGGGTCGAGCATGTTGAAGCCCTCGGCCAGCTTGCCGAAGCCGTGCCAGTCGTCCTCGGCGCGGATCATCCAGTCCTTCTGCTCACCGATGCCTTCTTCCGACTCGACGTCCGGGCCCCAGACCTTGAACCACCAGTCATCGCCGAATTCCTGGTCGACCTTCTTCATGGCACGGCGGAAGTCCAGCGCTTCCAAGATCGATTCCTCGACCAGGGCGGTGCCGCCCGGCGCTTCCATCATGGCGGCGGCGACGTCGCAGGAGGCGATGATCGAGTACTGGGGCGAGGTCGAGGTGTGCATCAGGTAGGCCTCGTTGAAGGCGTCCTGGTCCAGCTTGACGGTTTCCGATTCGCGCACCAGGACCTGCGAGGCCTGCGACAGGCCGGCCAGCAACTTATGCGTCGACTGGGTGGAGAAGATCATGGACTGCTTGGCGCGCGGGCGGTTCTCGCCGATCGCGTGCATGTTCTGGTAGAAGCTGTGGAAGGCGGCGTGCGGCAGCCAGGCTTCGTCGAAGTGCAGGGTGTCGATCTTCCCGTCCAGCATTTCGCGCAGGGTCTCGACGTTGTACACCACGCCGTCGTAGGTCGACTGCGTGATGGTGAGGATGCGCGGCTTCTTGTTCACGGCGTCGCGCGCGAACGGATTGGCCTCGATCTTGCGGGCGATCGATTCGGGGGTGAACTCTTCCAGCGGGATCGGACCGATGATGCCGAGGTTGTTCCGGGTCGGCATCAGGAACACGGGGATCGCGCCGCACATGATGATCGAGTGCAGGATCGACTTGTGGCAGTTACGGTCGACCACCACGATGTCGCCCGGGGCGACTGTAGAGTGCCAGACCATCTTGTTCGAGGTCGAGGTGCCGTTGGTCACGAAGTAGCAGTGGTCGGCGTTGTAGATGCGCGCCGCGTTGCGCTCCGATTTAGCCACCGGGCCGGTGTGATCGAGCAGCTGGCCGAGTTCCTCGACCGCGTTGCAGACGTCGGCGCGCAGCATGTTCTCCCCAAAAAACTGGTGGAACATCTGGCCGATCGGCGACTTCAGGAAGGCGACGCCGCCCGAGTGGCCCGGGCAGTGCCACGAGTAGGAGCCGTCATAGGCGTAGTTGACCAGCGCGCGGAAGAAGGGCGGCGCCAGCGAATCGAGGTAGGCCTTGGCTTCGCGGATGATGTGCCGCGCCACGAACTCCGGGGTGTCCTCGAACATGTGGATGAAGCCGTGCAGCTCCTTCAGAATGTCGTTCGGGATGTGGCGGCTGGTGCGGGTCTCGCCGTAGATGTAGATCGGGATGTTCGCGTTCTTGTGGCGGATCTCCTGCACGAAGGCGCGCAGGCCGGTCAGGGCGAAATCGGTTTCCTCGACCGAGCCGCCGCCGAATTCCTCGTCGTCGATGGACAGGACGAAGGCGGAGGCGCGCGACTGCTGCTGGGCGAACTGGGACAGGTCACCGTAGCTGGTCAGGCCGAGCACCTCCATGCCTTCCTGCTCCATCGCGGCCGCGAGTGCGCGAATGCCGAGACCGGAGGTGTTCTCGGAACGGAAGTCCTCGTCGATGATGACGATGGGGAAACGAAATTTCATGGACAGCTCCAAAGCGAAGCGCCGTGGAAGCGGCCGGCCCTGGTGGGTCGCTCCGCCGGCCACGGCACCGGGAAAAAAGAGGAAACGGATTTTCGCAGAAATCGCGTACGTCGGTGCAATTTTTTTGCAGCTTTTCTATGCAATACCTGCAAGAGTAGCCAGTAGGCGCGCTGCCTGTCGCACACTAGCTGGAAAACTCAGTTGACAAGCCTCCTGCCGACCCGCCGGAAGACCTCGGTCAGGGCCGCCGCGCCGAAGGCCGCCAGCAGCGGGCCGGCCGAGAAGGGCATCGGTTCGGCCTGGATTGCGGCGAACAGGCCCAGCGTGATGCCGAACGCGGCCACGGCGCTGGTGAACGTGAGCAGCCAGGTGCGGCGCGACAGCAGGCTGATGGCGGCCAGCGAGATCGCGATCTGCTGCGCGACCGCGGCGGCCGCCCACTGGCGGTGGCGGTGCAGTTCTTTCTCGGACAGGGTGTTCCATTCGTTCGAGCTGGCCTCGAAGCCTTCCGCTTCCTGGCGAATGCTTTCCTTCTCGACGCCGTAGCGGCGGATCTCTTCGCGATAGTGCTCCCTGTCGGTGCCGGGCAGGGCCGCGGCGACCTCGGACAGGTTCTGGCGGTTGGTCTTGGCCTGGTAGTGGTTCCAGGCATTGGCCGCGCTGGTCTTGTCGATCGCCGCATTGCTCTTGTACAAGGCGGCGTTGTTGTGCGAGGCGCTGCCGATGAAGCCGAACATGGTCCCGAGGGTGGCCAGGATGGCGATCAGGACCGCCACCTTGCCGGCGAAGCCGTCGCCGCCGCGCGTGCCGGGAGTGCGAACTGCCTGGTCCGTCATGGTGTCAATCCTTCTTTCGAAGATAGGTCACGTAGGCGAAGTCATAGCCGTTCGCTTCTGACCGGTGGGTCTCGCGCGCCGTTTCCTGCCACACGGCCGGGTCGATCGGCGGGAAGAAGGTATCGCAGCGGAACACGTGGTCGATCTCGGTGACGATCATGCGGTCGGCAAGTTCGATCGCCTCGTTGAAGATCTGGGCGCCGCCGATGATGCTGGCCGCTTCCCCATTCACCAGCGCGATCGCGGCCGGCAGCGAGCTTGCCGTCTCGACGCCCTCGTGCGACCAGCCGGGATTGCGGGTGATGACGATGTTGCGGCGCTTCGGTAAGGGACGGCCGATCGAATCGAAGGTCTTGCGGCCCATGACGATCGGCTTGCCCAGGGTGACGCGCTTGAAGTGGGCCAGGTCTTCGGGCAGATGCCAGGGCAGCTGGTTGTCGATGCCGATGCCGCGCTGGGCATCGATGGCCACTACCAAAGTCAAAGCCGCTTCGCCCATCGTCGTGTCCGTCGTCATGTGTAGAGGTAGGAAATGTTGTCGTTTTGAAAGCAGAATGTCAAGGAATATGGTCGCGTTCAGACCGCCACCGGCGCCCGGATCGCCGGGTCCGGATCGTAGCCCGCGACCTCGAAGTCCTCGAAGCGGTAGTCGAACAAGGATTCCGGCGTGCGCTTGATAACCAGGCGCGGCAGTTCCTTGGGCGTGCGCGACAGCTGGAGGTCGACCTGCTCCATGTGGTTGCTGTACAGGTGGCAGTCCCCGCCGGTCCAGATGAACTCGCCCACTTCCAGGCCGGCCTGCTGGGCCATCATATGGGTCAGGATCGCATAGGACGCGATATTGAAGGGCACGCCCAGGAAGATGTCGGCGCTGCGCTGGTACAGCTGGCAGGACAGCTTGCCGTCGGCCACGTAGAACTGGAAGAAGGCATGGCAGGGCGGCAGCTTCATGTTCGGCACGTCGGCCACGTTCCAGGCCGAGACGATCATCCGGCGCGAGTCCGGGGTGTTGCGGATCTGGTCCAGCACCTGCGAGATCTGGTCGATGTGGCCGCCGTCGGGCGTCGGCCAGCTGCGCCACTGGTAGCCGTAGATCGGGCCCAGGTTGCCGTCCGCATCGGCCCATTCGTCCCAGATGCTCACGCCGTTTTCCTTCAGGTAGGCGATGTTGGTCGAGCCCTGCAGGAACCAGATCAGTTCATGGATGATCGACTTGAGGTGGACCTTCTTGGTGGTGAGCAGGGGGAAGCCCTGCTGCAGGTCGAAACGCATCTGGTAGCCGAACACGGACAGGGTGCCGGTGCCGGTGCGGTCGGTCTTGACCGCGCCATGCGCTTTCACATGGCGCATGAAGTCGAGGTATTGGCGCATTGGGTATGACGATAGGTGACAGTCCGTCATTGTAACCGAGAGCGCCCGGCTTGAGCTGGTGCCCCGGCGCACTCTGCGGTACAGTGCGGCCATGCCGACTTCCCCGAACCATCCCAGCACCCCGGACGGCCGCTACTTCGTGGTCGCGGGCCGGCTCTGGCGATCGAGCAACCCGGCGCTCGCGCCCGAACTGCGGCAGCAACTGGTCGACAAACTCATGGACGCGCGCCGGCAGGTCGGCAGCGCGAAACGGGCAGGCGATCTCGACGCCGAGCGCCAGGCCCGCGCAGAGGTCGATGCGGCCAAGCGCGCGCTCGGCGAGCGCGGGCCGGTCTGGTGGACCGACGGCGCCCCCGACTACAACCGGCGCATGGCGGCCAACACCCCTTACGCGGACTGGTACGCGGCCTTGTCGTTCTGAGCGCCGAGCGCCCGTGCGAACAGCGCAAGCGCCTCGCGCACTTCTGCGTCCGGCGCATTCAGCAGGTTGTCCCCCACGTACAGCTCGAAGGAACTGGTGCCCGGCAGGGCGGCCGCGGCGATGCGGTTGAACATCCAGATGCCATGCCGCTCGGCGAGCGCGCGGCGGATCGCCAGCGCATGCTCGGGCGTGACCGGCAGGTGCAGGTGCAGCATGTTGGTGTGCGGCGCCGCCGGGTTGACGCGGATGATCGGGTGCGCCGCCAGTTCGCGGTACAGGAAGTGCGTGCGCTCCAGGCAGGCCGGCATCGCGGCCAGGCGTTCCTCGAAGCCCATCGCCGCCGCCACCACATAGGGCGAACGGTGGATGACATTGCCGCCCTGGCGTCGGAACCATTCGGCGGCCCGGTCCACGAACTCGCGGCTGCCGGCCAGCATGGCGCCGCCCAGGCCGCCGATCCCCTTGTACAGCGAGACGTAGACCGAATCGAAGCCGGCCGCGACCTCACTCAAGGGCTTGCCGTAGCCGGCGGCGGCCTCCCACAGGCGCGCGCCGTCCATGTGCAGGTGGGCGCCGCGCGCCCGGCAGTGCGCCTTGATCGCTTCCAGTTCGTCCCAGGGCGAGAGCTGGCCGCCGATCTCGCGCAGGGGCAGTTCCATGCCGACCGCGCCCAGGCGGTCGGGGATCGCGGCCAGGTCGGCGACGCGCCAGGGACGGTAGCGCTCGCCGGCCTGCAGGGCATTGAAGTGCCCCAGCAACTGGTAGTTCGAGCGTTCGTGCACGAAGATGTGCGAGGTCGGGTGCAGGGCGGCGAGATCGCGCCCGCGGTCCTGGCAGGCCAGGCGCAGCGCCGTGACCTGGGCCATGGTGCCGCTGACGCAGAACACCGCCGCCTCCTTGCCCAGCAGGCGCGCGATCCTGTCCTCGAATTCCTGCAGCAGCGGACCGCTGCCGTAGACGTCGTGCTCGACGCCGTTCGCTGCGCACCATGCCGCCATGGCGGTGAACAGTTCGGCGGGCGTGCGGGCGCGGTGACCGGGGAAGACGAGGTGGCAGCGGCGTTGCAATTCGGTGTCGTTCAAGGCGGGCTCCTGGCGAAGCCTGCCACTCTACACCGAAGCGGGCGCTTCGGAAAAGCGCCTTAGCGGGCGCCGAGAGCGAGGCGGCGCGGCGTGGATGCGCTCACGTGCGCGTCGCCGTCGTCGGCCAGGCGGAACAGGCGCACGGCGCGCGCCAGCTCGTCGGCCTGGTCCTGCATGGCCTGGGCGGCGGCGCTGGCCTCCTCGACCAGGGCCGCGTTCTGCTGGGTCGCCTCGTCCATGGCGCCGACCGCGCCGTTGATGTGCTCGATGCCGCCGGTCTGCTCCTGGCTGGCGGCGGTGATCTCGGCCATGATGTCGGTCACGCGCGCCACGCTCGCCAGTACGTCCTGCATCGTGACGCCGGCGTCGGCCACCAGCTTGCCGCCCGCTTCGACCTCGCCGTTCGATGCGTCGATGAGCAGCTTGATCTCCTTGGCCGCCGCCGCGCAGCGCTGGGCCAGGCTGCGCACCTCGTTCGCGACCACGGCGAAGCCGCGGCCCTGTTCGCCCGCACGGGCGGCTTCCACGGCCGCGTTCAGGGCCAGGATATTGGTCTGGAAGGCGATGCCGTCGATCACGCCGGTGATGTCGGAAATCTTGCGCGACGACTGGCTGATGGCGTCCATGCGCTCGATCACCTGGGCCACGGTGGCGCCGCCGCGCTGCGCCACGTTCGATGCGCTGACGGCGAGCTGGTTGGCCTGGCGCGCGTTGTCGGCGTTCTGGCGCACGGTGGCGGTGAGCTGGTCCATCGAAGTGGCGGTGCCGGCCAGGCTGGCCGCTTGCTCCTCGGTGCGCTGGCACAAGTCCAGGTTGCCGGCCGAGATCTGCTGCGAGGCGCTGGCGATCTGTTCGGCGCCGAGGCGCACCTTGCCCACCACGCTGGAGAGGCTGGCGCCGACGCTGTTGATGGCGTCGGTCAGCAGGCCGATCTCGTCGCGCCCGCGGCTTTCCATGCGCGCCGTGAGGTCGCCCGCGGCGATGCGCCGGGCGACGTCGCGCACCTGCGCCAGCGGACGCGCCACGCTGGCGCGCACCACGGCGTACAGGAGCGCGGCCAGCACCGCGAGAGCCAGCAGGCCGGCCAGGATGAAGCGCTCGCGCAGTTCGGTGGCGGCCGCGGTGATCTCGTCGCGGTAGGTGCCGCCGGCGATGATCCAGTCCCACGCCTTGATGTGGGTGTAGGCGACGAATTTTTCGCGCGCCGCGCTTTCGCCAGGATTCTGCCAGTCGTAGACGATGCTGCCGTTCTTCTTGTCCAGCATCTCGCGGATGAAGGCGCGCCCGTCGGCGGCGCGGCTGTCGAGCAGGTTGGCGCCTTCGCTGCCCGGGTGCACCAGCAGCTCGCCGTAGTGCTTGCCCGGGGCGGCGTTCAGCACGTAGAAGTAACCGGTCTGGCCCACCTTGAGCGCGCGGATGCGGTCCTTCAGCAGCTTCATGTCTTCCGTAATGTCGACGCCCACGTAGAGCACCCCGACCACCTTGCCGGCGGCGTCGCGCGCCGGCTCGTACTGGGTGATGTACTGCTTGCCGAACAGGGTGACCAGGCCGATGTAGCTGCGGCCCTCGCGCAGCACGGCATAGGCCGGGCTGTTGCGATCCAGGACGGTGCCGACGGCGCGTTCGCCGTTTTCCTTCTTGACCGAGGTCGTCACGCGCACGAAGTCCTCGCCATCAAGGGCGAAGATGGTGGCGTTGCCGCCGGTCTGCGCGGTGAAGCTGTCCGGCGCGCCGAAGTCGAGGTTCAGCACCTTGCCGTCGAGCTTGAGCGTGGGCGTGGCCTTGCCGCCGATGTCCACGCTGGTCGCCGGGTCGAGCTCGAAGCTGCCGGGCAGGCCATGGCGGAAGATGCGGCCGAAGCTCGCGGCCGAGCTGCTGACGCTCTTGTTGAACATCTCGACCGTGTTGGCCACGCTGCGCAGTTCGCTCGTGACGCTCTGGGTCGCGCGCTCCTCGAGCATGCGGGAGGTGGCGTAGGTGATCGTCGCGACCAGCGCGGCGATGATCGCGGCCGTCAGGACGAAGGTGATGGCGCTGATGCGGGTGCCAACATTCCAGTTGGCGGGATGATATCGGGAGGAGGGCATGAGGCACACTGGATCTGGAATCAGAGGCATCATACCGTTGTAACTTTCCGTACCGCAACAAAACCGGGTCGAAAACCGCCGTGTGCGCGGCTGCGCCACAACACAGATGCCGCATTGGCAAGCAATCCCGATGCGCTTCTGTCATCAAAGCTTGGCAATGCGCCGGCGGCCGCGCGCCCGGCCGCAAGCTCAGGAGGCCTGCTGTTCGAGCGGCGCGTGGGCCTGGAACTGCAGCGCCGCCAGGTTGGCATACACGCCGCCGTGGGCGACCAACGAGGCGTGGGTGCCGGCTTCGACCACGCGGCCTTCGTCGAGCACGATGATGCGGTCGGCGCGCTGCACGGTGGCCAGGCGGTGGGCGATGATGATGGTGGTGCGGCCGACCATGGCCGCTTCCAGCGCGCGCTGCACCAGGCGTTCCGACTCGGCGTCGAGGGCGCTGGTGGCTTCGTCGAGCAGCAGCAGGGGCGGATTCTTGAGCAGGGCGCGCGCGATCGCGATGCGCTGGCGCTGGCCGCCCGACAGGCGCACGCCGCGCTCGCCCAGGTAGGAGCCGTAGCCCTGCGGCAGGCGCTCGATGAACTCGTGGGCCGCGGCCATCTTCGCCGCCGCCACCACTTCCTCGTCGCTCGCATCCGGCCGGCCGTAGCGGATGTTCTCCAGCGCGCTGCTCGAGAAGATCACGGTGTCCTGCGGGACGATGCCGATCGCGTCGCGCAGCGTGTGCAGGGCCAGGTCGCGGATGTCGATGCCGTCCAGGAAAATGCTGCCGGCCTGCGGGTCGTAGAAGCGCAGCAGCAGCTGGAACAGGGTGGTCTTGCCGGCGCCCGAGGGGCCGACCACGGCCACGGTCTCGCCGGCGGCGATGTCGAGCTTCAGGTGCGACAGCGCCGCGGTATCCAGGCGCGAAGGATAGCTGAAGCTGACGTCGTCGAGCGTCACGCGCGCGCCGTTGGCAAGCCGCGGGGGCAGCGGCCGCGGATGGGCCGGGTCCTGGATGTCGGACCGGGCCGCGAGCAGTTCCAGCAGGCGCTCGGTGGCGCCGGCGGCGCGCTGGGCTTCGCCCATCACTTCGGACAATGCGCCGACCGAGCCGGCCACGATCGAGGCGTACAGGATGAACTGCCCGAGGTCGCCCCCGGTCATCGTGCCCTCGAGCACCGCATGGGCGCCGAGCCAGAGCACGAACACGATGCTGCCGAACACCAACACGATGGCCAGCATGGTGAGCGTGGCGCGGGCGCGAATGCGCCGGATCGCGGTCTGGAAGGCGCCTTCGACGGAGGTGCCGAAGCGGCCGGCCTCGATGCCCTCGTGGGTGAAGGCCTGCACGGTGGGCATCGCGTTCAGGATCTCGCCGGCCAGCGCCGAGGCGTCGGCGATGCGGTCCTGCGAGTCGCGCGACAGCTTGCGCACGCGCCGTCCGAACAGCACGATCGGCAGCACCACCAGCACCAGGAGGCCCAGGATGATCGCGGTGAGCTTGGGGCTGGTCACGAACAGCATGATCAGGCCGCCGATGAACAGCAGGGTATTGCGCAAGGCGAGGGAGATGCTGGTGCCGACCACGGTCTGGATCAGGGTGGTGTCGGTGGTCAGCCGCGACAGCACTTCGCCGGTGCGCGTGGATTCGAAAAATTCGGGGCTCTGGTGCACCACGTGGCGGTAGACGGCGGCGCGCACGTCGGCCACCACGCGCTCGCCCAGCCAGGACACCATGTAGAAGCGCGCGGCGGTGGCCACGGCCAGCACGGCGGCCACGCCGAACAGGGCCAGGAACACGGCATTCACGTGTTCGATGTTCTGGCGGCCGGCCTCGGCGCCGAAACCGTGGTCGATCATCTGCTTGAAGGCGGCGGGAATCGCCAGCGTGGCGCCGGCCGCGAACAGCAGCGCGATGCCGGCCAGGACGAACTGGCGGCGATAGGGCGCGAGGAAGGGCAGCAGGCCCTTGAGCGCGGCCAGGCTGCCTTTGCGGGAGGTGTCGGAATCGGTAGTGCCGGTGGAGCGGGAAGTCATTGTCTCGGGCGGATTGTTCTTCAATGTTCTGTTCTGTTCAAAGCTTCATCGGGCGCACGTAGCCCGTCATTTCCAGGTAGCCGCGCCCCAAAGGCTTGCCGTCGCGGCTGACCGTCACCGCGCCTTCCCAGTACACCGCCCCGGTCGAGCGGCGCGAATCGAGTTCCTGGTCCTGCTGCAGGGGAGTGAGCTGCCAGCGCAGCGCGCCGGTGACGACATCCTGGGCCACCGGGTACTCGGCGCCGGTGCGCGGCGACCGCCAGCGCGCGGTGGGCGTGAAACTGACCTGCTCGGGCGCGTAGCGGGTCACGCGGCCCGCGGCATCGCGCACGGTGGCGTGCGCCCATAGTTTACCACCTTGCCTGCTGCGAATCTGGAAAGCCATCAGGGCGCCGCCATCGATGAGGTTCACGCCGATCCAGTCCCAGCCGGTAGCCTCCGGCTGCAGCGCTTCGCTCGACCATTCGTGATCGAGCCAGGCGCTGCCCGTGACGGCCACGGGCAGGCTGCCGGCGCGGCCGACCTTGCCGCTCACCTTCAGCTGCGGCTCGCTATAGTAATGGCTGGCGTGCTGGGGGCTGGCGCCCTTGCGCGAATAGCCGCCTTCGCCCTGCACCAGCACCGGCTGGGTCGGCTGCAGGCGCAGTTCCAGCGTCAACTCGCTGGAGCGGATGGTGACGCGGTAATGCCCCGAGCTTTCGCGCACCATGCGCCAGTCGTCGAGCTTGAGGTCGGTGTTGCCGGTGCGGGCCCAGGCCAGGCCGAAGCCTTCGCGGGCGCTCTTCTGGTCGTGCACCAGGCGGCCCAGCGCCGGGTCGGACAGGGCGGCGTGGCCGATCACCAGCTGGCGCGGGGCAAACGCGCTCGGGTTTCTCGGGTCGTGTTCGGTGCGGCTGCGAAAGAAGGTGACCTGGAAACCGAGCGGCTTGCGGTCGGGCGTTTCGACCCAGCCGGTGACGTACCACCATTCGGTGCGGAATTCCGGATGGGCGCCGAAGTCGCGCGGGAAGGACAGCGTGGTGCCGGGAACCACGGGTGCGAACTGCGGCGGCTCGGCCCGGCCCCACTGCGCAAGGAACAACAGCACAACAAACACCACTAACCGCATTACCAATCCTCCCTGACCGCGCGTACCGGACCACCCGACAGCGCATAACGTCCCGATACCAGTGCCGTCAGGATCGAGGCCCCGACCAGCACCGCGGCCACGCTCCCCAGCAAGGTCCACGGCAGGTGCAGCCCCATTGTCCAGTGAAACGACTGCGGGTTGACAACATAAACCAGGATCAGGCTGATGACCAGCCCCAGCGCGAAGCCGCAGGCCACCCCGAGCAGGGTGAGCAAGCCGCCTTCGAAGGCGAGGATGCCCAGCACCTGGCCGCGGGTGACGCCGACGTGGCGCAGCATGCCGAACTCCTTGGAGCGCGCCAGGGTCTGGGCCGAGAAGCTGGCCGCCACCCCGGATAGTCCGATGGCAATGGCGATCGCCTCCAGCAGATAGGTCACGGCAAAGCTGCGGTCGAAGATCCTGAGGCTGGCGGCGCGAATCTCGCCCGCCGACATGGTCTGCAGCGCCGCCCCGAAAGGCAGGGCGCGCACCGCGCCTTCGAGCTGTTCGGCGCTGCTGCCGCGCGCCGCGAACAGGGCGGCGTCCGTGACTTCGCCTTCGCCCGTCAGGGCGCGGTAGTCGGCCAGGCGGATCACCACCGAGCCGGCCTGGTTGGCATAGTCGCGCCACACGCCGGCCACGAAGAATCTCGCCTGGGCGCCCCCGAGCGGCAGCGTCAATGTCTGGCCGACGCGCACGCCATACAGGTCGAGCATGGCTTCGGATACCCAGGCCGGCCGCGCACCGCTGGGCACCGGCGCGCTCGTGCCCACCAGGTACAGCAGCTGTCCCGGATCGCGCGCATCGATGTCGCGCGCGATCACGACCACGTTGGGCCGTTCGGGGGACAAGGAAACGGGACGGGTGCGCAGGAAGTGGGCCTGGGCGACGCCGGGCGTGGCGCGCAGCGCCGCCTGCTGCTCGGGCGTGAGGAAGCCGGTATTGCCGCTGCTTGCCGCCCGGACGTACAGGTCGGCCGGCAGGATGTGCCCCATCCAGTCGTCCACCGAGACCCGGAAGCTGGCCACCATGATGCCCATCGCGACCATCAGGCTGAAGCTGGCGAGCACCCCGCCCAGCGCGATCGCCGCCTGGCCCGGAGCATTCGCCAGGCGCGACAGGGACAGCAGCAGGGTCGGCGGCGCATGGCGCGCGCGCAGCAACAGGCCTTCCATGCGGCGGAAAGCTTCCGCGGCCAGGCGCGGCATCAGGCCGATGCCGCCGATGAGCAGCAGGGCGATCGATAAGTAGCCGAACAGGGGCAGCTCGAACACCGGCGGCGCGAAGGCCAGCACCGCGCCCAAGGACAGGCACAGCAGCGATGGCCAGACCCGCGCCAGGCGCGACAGCGCGGCTTCGTCGGCGCCCGACTTGATCGCGACCGCCGGACGGGCGTTGGCCGCCTCGAGCGCCGGCGCCAGGCACCCAAGCAGGGCCACGCCCAGGCCGAGCAGGAAGAACACGGTGGCCGCCACAGGTGTGAACTGGACCTGCGGGCGGATGCCGGGGAAGTAACCGGCGCCCAGGTCGCCGCCGAAATAGGTGAGGGCCAGGGCCGCCAGCGCGTAACCGCCCAGGATGCCCAGCGCCGCGCCGAGCACGCCCAGGCTGGCGCCCTCGAGCAGCACCTGGCCCAGCAGCCCATTGCGCTCCAGGCCGAGCACGCGCAGCAGCGCGAACTGGCTGCGCCGGCGCATCACCGACAGCGCCTGGGTCGAGAACACCAGGAAGGCGCCGGTGAACAGGGCCACCAGCGCCAGCACGGTCAGGTTGACGCGGTAGGCGCGGCTCAGGTTGGCGTTGCGCTCTTCCTGGTCGCTGTCGTTCGGCTGGCGCACCACGAAGCGCCCCGGGAAGCTGCGCTCGAGCTCCCGGGCCAGGCTGCGCTGGAAGGCGGCGCGGTCGACCCCGTCGCGCAGCTTGAGGTCGACCCGCGACAGGCGCCCCAGCTGATTGAAGCGCCACTGCATGGCGCCGATGTCCATCACGGCGATGCGCTGGCCCGCGCGCGCGCGCTGGACCGGCCCGGCCACGCGCAGCTTGACGTCGCCGGTCCCGGCGCGCAGCACGAGGGTGTCACCTGGCCGTTTTTGCAGCCAGGCCTGGGCGGCGGGCGACAGGAACAGGGCGTCGTCGGCCAGCACGTCGGTCATGCGGCCATCCTGCGGCACGCCGGTCAGGTCGGGCGAAATGAAGCCGGCGCGGAAGGCGTCGATGCCGACGATGCGCAGCGAGCCCTGCATGCCGGGAAAGCCGGCCGACAGCTCGAGCACCGGCGCCGCCACCGCCACCTGCGGATGGGCGGCCAGCTTGGCGTAGACGGATTCGTCGAACAGGGGTTCGCGCCCGGCCACCTGGACGTCGGCCTGGCCGGCCAAAGTCTTGACGGCGGCGGAAAACTCGTTGAAGGCGGCGGCGTTGATGAGGTGGATGGCGAAGCCCATGGCGACGCCGACCGCGATCGCGGCGATGGCGAGCAGCGCCCGCACGGGATGGGCGCGCCATTCGCCGAACAGGAGCCAGCGAGACAGAATTCCGGTTGGCAGGCTCAGGCCGGGCATTCCACCGCCAGTGCCTCGGCCTGCCGCCGCGCCTTGGTGCCGGCGCGTTCGGCGTCGTCGCGGCCGGCGCGCCGCGCGTCTTCGATCGCCCACTTGTGCTGCAGGCGCAGCTTGTCGCAGCGGCGCCGGACGGCGGCCGCGGCCCGCTGGGCCCGGACACCCTCGCGCGCGGCCTGTTCCTCGCGCGCCGCGCGCGCCTCTTCGATTTCCTGCAGCAGGGCGCGCTCGCGCGCGAGCCGGGCCAGGGCGTCCGGCGCCGGCTCTTGCGCGGCCTGCACCTTCAGGGCCACCGCGCCGCTTCCGCAGGGCTGGTCGTGGTAACTGATCCTGCCGCCTTCGGTGCATTTGTAGATCGTGCCCGCGCTTGCTGCGCTGGAGGCCAGGCAGAAGATCGCCATCGATACGTGCTTGCGCATGTGAATGTCCCCGGTCATAGAATTTTGCCAGGGTTCATAATGCCGAGCGGGTCCAGCGCGGCTTTGACGGCACGCATCATGTCCAGTTCGACCGGGTCCTTGTAGCGCGCCAGTTCCTCGCGCTTGAGGGCGCCGATCCCGTGCTCGGCCGAGATCGAGCCGTGGAAGCGGGCGACGCTGTCGTGGACGATGCGGTTGACCGAGTCCTGGTGCGCCAGGAAACTGTCGTGGCCGGTGCCGGCCGGCGGTGCGATGTTGTAGTGCAGGTTGCCGTCACCCAAGTGCCCGAAGCAGACGACCTGGCAGCCGGGGAAGGCGGCCTGCAAGGCGCGATCGGTCTGGTCGATAAAGTCGGGGATGCTTGACACCGGCAGCGAGATGTCGTGCTTGATGTTCTTGCCTGCGGCCGCTTGCGCCATCGAAATGTGCTCGCGCAGCTTCCACAGGCCGATCGACTGGCTTACCGAACTTGCCAGGGCCGCGTCCAGCGCGATGCCGGCCTCCAGCGCCGCCCCGACCGCGGATTCGACCAGGCCGGCGGCGTGGTGTTCGGATTCGTTGCTTGACAGTTCGACCAGCGCATACTGCGGATAGTGGTCGGCGAAGGGCCGCGGCAGCTCGGGGAAATGGGTATGGACCAGGCGCAGGCAGAGATCGGACATCAGCTCGTAGCCGGTCAGCGCCGCGCCGCAGCGTTCCTGCATCAGGGACAGCAGCGCGAGTGCATCCTGCGGCGAGTCGAGCGCGACCAGTGCCGTCAGGGCCGCCTTCGGCTGCGGATACAGCTTGAGCACGGCGGCGGTGATGACCCCGAGCGTGCCTTCGGCGCCGATGAACAGCTCGCGCAGCGCATAGCCGGTATTGTCCTTGCGCAGGCCGCGCAAGCCGTCCCACACCTGACCCTGGGCGGTGACCACTTCCAGTCCCAGGCACAGCTCGCGGGTATTCCCGTAACGCAGCACCGCGGTGCCGCCGGCATTGGTGGCCAGGTTGCCGCCGATGGTGCAGCTGCCTTCGCTGGCCAGCGACAGCGGAAACAGCATGCCGGCCTCGAGCGCGGCCTGCTGGACGTCGTACAGGATGCAGCCGGCTTCGACCGTCATGGTGCGGTTGGCCGCGTCGATGGCGCGGATGCGGTTCAGGCGCCGCAGCGACAGCACGACGGCGCTGCCGCTGGCATCCGGCACGCTGCCGAGCACCAGGCCGGTGCGGCCGCCCTGGGGCACCACGGGCACGCGCGCCGCGGCGCAGGCGGCGACCACCTGGGCCACCTCGCGGGTATCGAAGGGCAGAACCACGGCCAGCGCGCGCCCGGTGAAGCGGCCGCGCCAGTCTTCCAGGTAAGGGGTCATCGCGGCGGGATCGAGGACCAGGTGCGCCTCGCCGACGATGGCGCCGAGGCCGGCGACGAAGGTGGCCAGCGCGGCGCTGGCCGGCTGTGCCTCAGTCATGCGGGACTTTGACCTTGTCGAGCAGTTCCTTGGCCAGGCGCTTGGCTTCCTTCTTGTACGGATGCAGGAACAGCAGCGCGCAGGCGTAGTAGACGACCACCAGCACGATCTCGCCGACCGCCATGCCGCGCGAGGCTTCGGAAGTGTCGGCCCAGGCGCGCACCACGCCTTCGGCGAAATAGATGAGGATCACCATCGACGACCATTGCAGGGTGTAGAGGTCGCGCTTGATCACGCCGCGCAAGGGCAGCAGCAGGGGCAGCGCCTTGAGCGCAAGCAGCGAGCCGCCCGGGTGCAGCGGTGCGACGAACACTTCCCAGGCCACGAGCCAGCCGATCAGCCAGATCAGGCTTGCGATTGCGCCGGCATGAAAGACTTTTGCGGTATCCATCATTGCATTCCGTGGAGTTTGACCGCGGCGAGCGCCAAGCGTTTGCCGAGCGCGATGGCGAGCACGCGCTCGTCCTCGCTCAGGGCGCGCTTGCCGTCGGCGCCGGCCCAGTGCGAGGCGCCGTAGGGGCTGCCGCCGCTGGCGGTATTCATGAGTTCAGGATGCGAGTAGGGCAGTCCCATCACGAGCATGCCGTGGTGTAACAATGGGAGCATCATCGACAGCAGGGTCGATTCCTGGCCGCCGTGCAGGCTGCCGGTGGACGTGAAGACGACCGCCGGCTTGCCGGACAGCGTGCCGTTGATCCAGTCGGCGGCGGTGCCGTCGAGGAAATACTTGAGCGCGGATGCCATGTTGCCGAAGCGGGTCGGCGAGCCGAGCGCCAGGCCGGCGCATTCGCGCAGGTCGTCCAGCTCGACATACGGGGCGCCTTCGCCCGGAACCTCGGGCGCGGTTGCCTCGGCCACGGTGGATACCGCCGGCACGGTGCGCAGGCGCGCATCAAGCCCGGGCACGCTCTCGATGCCCTGGGCGACCAGTTCGGCCAGCTTGCGGGTGGCGCCATGGCGCGAGTAGTACAACACGAGAATGGTCAGGTTCGGGGTCAGGGTCGGCTTCATCGTTGGTATTATAGGGCGCTTTGCTCAATTGACATGCCCTATGCGGGGCGAATCGAACCACCGAATGCTTTCCAAGACCGTCCACTCCCTGTCGCGCAGCACGGGCGACCTGCTGGCCATCGGCAGCGACCGCGCGCGCGGCCTGACGCTGGGCGAAACCGGCGACCTGTTGCGCTTCGCCCGGCGCCGCCTGCGCGAAGAGAAATTGCCGCAAGTGGCGGGAAGCCTGACCTTCACGACCACCCTGGCGCTGGTGCCCCTGCTCACCATCGTGCTGGCGATCCTGACCACCTTCCCGGTGTTCGGCCAGGTGCGCGCGGCGCTCGATACCTGGTTCGTGCAGACCCTCATGCCCAGGGCCATCGCCAACACCATCAGCGCCAACCTGACCCAGTTCGCCGACAAGGCCAAGGGCCTGTCCCTGCTGGGCGCCGTGCTGCTGCTCCTGACCACGACCACGATGATGGGAATGATCGAGCGCGCCTTCAACCAGATCTGGGGCGTGCGCCGCCCACGGCCGTGGTCGCAGCGGGTGCCGGTCTACTGGTCCATCATCACGCTCGGACCGATCCTGTTCGGCCTGTCGCTCACCGCTACCTCGCAGCTGTTCAGCGCCACGGGCGGCCTGGTGAAGTCCTTTCCGTTCCTGGGCGCGCTGTTCTACACTGCGGTGTCGGTGGCCCTGAGCGCCGGGGCCTACATGCTGCTCTACATGGCGGTGCCGAACCGCCGCGTGCACTGGCGCGACGCCCTGTGGGGCGGGCTGGCCGCGGCGATCGCCTTCGAGCTCGCCAAGCGCGGCTTCGCCCTGTTCATCCGCCAGTTCCCGACCTACGCCATCATCTATGGCGCCCTGGCGGCGCTGCCGCTGTTCCTGGTCTGGATGTACCTGTCCTGGCTGATCACCCTGGTGGGCGCCGTGCTGGCCGCCGCGCTGCCGGTGGTCAAGTACGAGCGCTGGAAGCACCAGCCGACGCCGGGCAGCGCGTTCGTGGACGCGATGGCCGTGCTCAAGGTGCTCTGCGGCAGCGCGCGGCTGACCGGCACCACCCTGGTCTCGAACGCGGCGATCCGGGCGCACACGCGCATCGGCTACGACGAGATGTCGATGCTGCTCGAGAAGATGGTGGCGGCCGGCTGGGTCGGGCGGGTGCAGGACGAGCTTCCTGCGGGTGTGCGCTGGGGACGCGGCGCGCGCGAAAACGTCGAGAACTGGGTGCTGCTGGCCGATCCCGGCAAGATCCGGCTGGCCGACGTCTACCGCCTGTTCGTCTTCGATGCCGGCACTGCCGATGGAGCGCCGCCTGCCACGTCGCTGGCGCTCGACACCGCGGCGCTGGCGCGCCAGGTCGAGGCGGCCGTGGAGGAGGGGCTGGAACAAAGCCTGGCCGAGCACTTCGGGCTTGCTGCCTGAGGTCAAAAAACCCGCTTGCCATAGTCCAGGGCGTGTATCATTTGCAAATTGCGCAATTTGACGATGAACGCCTTTTCCTCCCTCGATGACCATCAGCGAGCCCAGCCCCGCAGCGCCTCCCCGTTCCACCACCGCTCCGTTCGCGCCGGACGGCGCCGCGCTCGCGCCGCTCCTGCAGTCGCGCGACTGGTCGCGCAGCCCGCTCGGCGAGCCGCGCGCCTGGCCTGAAGCGCTGCGCCTGGCCGCCGCCCTGGTGCTCGATTCGGCGGCGCCCGCCTGGCTGGCCTGGGGCGGGAGCCTCGCCCTGGTCTACAACGAAGCATGCGCACGGACCCTCGGCGACCGGCACCCCGCCGCGCTCGGCGCGCCGCTGGCCCGGGCGTGGAGCGGCCGCCGCGAGCAGCTGGACGCCATCGTCGACGAGGTCCTAGCCGGGCGCGCGGTCCACCGGCGCGAGGACGCCGACGGCATCGTCGGCGCCTTCGCGCCCTTGCGCGATGGGCAAGGCCGGGTCCAGGGCCTGATCTGCACCGGATGGAGCCTGGACGGCGAGCTGCATGAGGCGGCCGAGCGCTACCGCCTTGCCCGGCTGGCGACCAACGACGCCATCTGGGACTGGCGCATCGCCGACGGCCACGTCATCTGGAACCAGGCCCTGCACAGCCTGTTCGGGCACGCGCTCGACAAGACCAGCGCCGCGTGGTGGATCGAGCACATCCACCCGGACGACCGCGCCCGCATCGACGGGGACATCCACGCGGTGATCGAAGGCGGCGGCACCAGCTGGGTCGGCGAATACCGCTTCCGGCGCGCCGACGGCAGCTATGCCGAGATCTTCGACCGCGGCACCGTGCTGCGCGACGCCGGCGGGCGCGCGCTGCGCATGATTGGGGCCATGCTCGACCTCTCCGAACGGATCGCGATCGGCGAGGCGCTGCGCGAGAGCGAGCGCCTGTTCCGCACGCTGTTCGAGTCGATCGACGAGGGCTTTTGCGTGATCGAGTTCCTGGACGGCCCGCACGGCCCGATGAGCGACTACGTGCACGTGATGGCCAATCCCGCCTATGCGGCCAACGCGGGCATCGAGAACGTGGTCGGCCAGCGCGTGCGCGACATGGTGCCGCTGGAAGCGGATGGCTGGGTCGAGATCTACCGCCGCGTGCTGCTCACCGGCGAGCCGGTGCGCTTCGAACGCACCCTGGAGCGCACCGGGCGCTACCTGGAACTGGCCGCGCTGCGCATCGAGCCGCCCGAGCGGCGCCAGGTCGCGGTGCTGTTCCAGGACGGTACCAAGCGCCACCGGGCCGAGCTGGCGCTGCGCGAGCTCAACGACACGCTCGAGCGGCGCGTCGCGGAAGGCGTCGAGGAACGGGTCCGGATCGAGGGCGCCCTGCGCCAGGCCCAGAAGATGGAGGCGGTGGGCCAGCTCACCGGCGGCATCGCACACGACTTCAACAACATGCTGGCGGTGGTGACGAGCGCACTCGAGCTGCTCGGCCGGCGCATGCAGGACGGCCTCGCGCCGATGGATGCGCGCGCCCTGCAGTACGTCGAGATGGCCAAGGGTGGGGTGCGCCGGTCCGCCCTGCTGACCCAGCGCCTGCTGGCCTTCTCGCGCCAGCAGGCCCTGCGGCCGGAAACCCTGTCGCTGAACCAACTGGTCGCCAACATGTCGGAACTGCTGCAGCACGCGCTGGGCGGGAACGTGCGCCTGGATACGGTGCTGGCCGGCGGCCTGTGGCGCGCCCACGTCGACGCCAACCAGCTCGAAAGCGCCATCCTCAACCTGGCGGTGAACGCGCGCGACGCGATGCCGGACGGCGGACGATTGAGCATCGAGACCGCCAATTCCCGCCTCGACGAGCGCTATGCCGCTGCGCACCCCGGGCTGGCGCCGGGCCAGTACGTGATGGTGGCGGTCAGCGACACCGGCTCGGGCATGTCGCAGGACGTGGTCGCCCGAGCCTTCGATCCCTTCTTCACGACCAAGGAAGTGGGGCGCGGGACCGGCCTGGGCCTGAGCCAGGTGTATGGCTTCGTGCAGCAGTCCGGCGGCCACGTGAAGATCGATTCGGAACCGGGCCAGGGCACGACCGTGAAGCTCTACCTGCCGCGCCACCACGAGGCCGCCCGGCTACCGGCGGGCGCCGAGGCCGGGGCCGGGGTGGTGTACGGCGACGCCAGCGACGTGATCCTGGTGGTGGAAGACGAAGCCGCGGTGCGCACGCTCTCGGTCGCCATGCTGGCCGAACTGGGTTACCGGGTGTTCGAGGCCGACGGTGCGGCCACGGCCCTGCGCCTGCTCGACAGCCATCCGGAGATCGCGCTGCTGTTCACCGACGTGGTCATGCCCGACTTGAACGGCAGGGAGCTGGCCGACCAGGCGCTGCGCAGGCGCCCGGACCTGCAGGTGCTGTTCGCCACCGGCTACAGCCGCAATGCGGTGGTGCACAAGGGCGTGCTGGAACCTGGGGTGCAACTGATCGGCAAGCCGTTTACGCTCGAGGATCTGGCGGCGCGGGTGCGGGCGCTGCTCGACCGGCGCACTACCAGCTGAGCTTGCCTGTCAGCATCTGCCAGTACATGACCCAGTCGGCGCGAAACGAGAACCAGGGCTGGGAGAACGAGGCCGGCCTGTTCTTCTCGTAGAAGAAGTGGCCGATCCAGGCCCCGCCATAGCCGCTGACAACCGCGAACAGCAGCCACCAGGCGTTCAGGCTGTCGATGTACTGGGCGATCGCGGCGATGGCCGACGAGGTGCCGATGAAGTGGGCGCGGCGGCAGCGCCGGTCGGCGTGCTGGGTCAGGTAGTAGGGATAGAACTCCGCGAAGCTGGCGAAACGGGCCGTCATGGGGTCTCCTGGATCCGTTGGAACGGGATCGATGCGGCGAAGCCTGCCAACGCATCGAGCACCGCGTCGGGCGCCTCGGCCATCATCTGGTGGCCGGCGTCCACGTTGACGATTTTGCCATGCTCGATCGCGCCGGTCAGCAATTTCGTCGAACGGGGCGGCGTCATCACATCCTTTTTGCCGAATACGAACAGGGTAGGGCAGCGAAGCGCATCGGCCGCGGCCTCGCCGTTCGCGTAGCTGTTGCACGCGGCGAAGTCGGTGTAGAACAGCTGCTGCGGATTGCGCGCCGACATCCGCTGCATCAGGCGGCGCGCGCCGCCCATCACCGAAAAGCCCGGACCCGGGCAGGACGGCTTGTGCGCGATCGACGAGTGCGACCAGATGTTGACCATGTCGATGGCCGAGCCTTCATCAAGGCGGGCGGTCTCGAGCAGCGCGTCGGCCACTTTCATCGGGTAGGTCGTGCCGAGCAGGGCCAGGCCGGCGACCGTGCCCGGTGCGCGCCGGCTGGCTTCCAGCGCGACCAGCGAGCCCATGCTGTGCCCGGCCAGCAGCGCACGCTCGACCCCGGCTGCCGCCAGGATGGCCAGGATCCAGTCGGCCATCGCTTCCACGCTGCTCAAGGCCGGGCCGCTGCTGCGGCCGTGGCCCGGCAGGTCGACCGCCAGCACCGCATAGCCGTGGTGCGCCAGGTAGCGGCTCTGCAGCGCCCACACCGAATGGTCGTTCTGGGCGCCGTGGATCAGCACGATGCATGGAAGCGCCGGGTCGAAGGTTTTGCCGCCGGTGTAGGCGTAGGCGCCGGCGCCCTTGATCTCGAGTCGCATCAGGAGCCCTTCTGGGCCAGTTTCAGGGCCCGCTTCAGGTCGTCGATCAGGTCGTCCGGGTCTTCGAGGCCGACCGACAGGCGCATCGTCCCTTCGGTAATGCCGGAGGCCGCGAGCTGGTCGGCCGGCACACGGAAGTGGGTGGTGGAGGCCGGGTGGATGACCAGGGATTTCGCGTCGCCCACATTGGCCAGGTGCGAGAACACCTGCAGGC
Organism: Massilia sp. LC238; assembly: GCF_000735635.1. NCBI lineage: Bacteria > Pseudomonadati > Pseudomonadota > Betaproteobacteria > Burkholderiales > Oxalobacteraceae > Massilia > Massilia sp. LC238. The sequence continues at coordinate 57,871 of NZ_JNNN01000075.1, forward strand.
CGTCGGCAAAGCGGCGCCCTGCCGCACGGTCGCCCTTGAGCTGGAAGGTGAACACGGCGCCGCAGCCTTTCGGCAGCAGGCGCGCGGCAAGCGCATGATCGGGGTGCGATTCCAGTTCCGGGTAGGACACCGACTCGACTGCCGGATGCGCCAGCAGGAATTCGACGACACGGCGCGTATTGGCGACGTGGCGGTCCATGCGCAGGCCCAGGGTCTCGGTGCCTTGCAGGATGGCGAAGGCGTTGTGCGGGCTCATGGCCGCGCCGAAGTCGCGCAGGCCTTCGCGCCGCGCGCGCAGGGCGAAGGGCGCGACCGTCGATTCTTCCGCGAACACCATGCCGTGGAAGCCCTCGTAGGGCTCGCACAGCTCGGGGAAACGCCCGCTGCGGCCATGGGCCGCGTCCCAGTCGAAGGTCCCGCCGTCGACCAGCAGGCCGCCGATGGCGGTGCCGTGGCCGCACAGGAACTTGGTGGCGGAATGGAACAGCAGGTCGGCGCCCAGCTCGAACGGACGCTCTAGATACGGCGTGGTGAAGGTCGCGTCCACCATCAGGGGCAGGTCGTGCTCGTGCGCGATGCCGGCCACTGCCGGGATGTCGAGCACGTCCAGGCCCGGGTTGCCGAGGGTCTCGCCGAACAGCACTTTGGTGTTGGGGCGGATCGCGGCGCGCCAGGCGTCGAGGTCGCGCGGGTCCACGAAGGTGGTGTCGATGCCGAAGCGGCGCAGGGTGTAATGCAGCAGGTTGTGCGAGCCGCCGTACAGGGCGGTCGAGGCCACGATGTGCGAACCCGCGCCGGCGATGGTCGCCAGACCCAGGTGCATCGCGGCCTGGCCGCTGGCGGTAGCGATGCCGGCCACGCCGCCCTCCAGCGCCGCGATGCGCTCTTCCAGCACCGCATTGGTCGGGTTCGAAATGCGCGAGTAGACGTGGCCGGCGCGCTCCATGTTGAACAGGGACGCCGCATGCTCCGAATCGCGGAACGCGAACGAGGACGTGAAATGGATCGGCGTGGCGCGCGCGCCGGTGGCCGGGTCCGGCGCACTGCCGGCATGCAGGGCCAGCGTATCGAAACCGGGATACTGGGGACCGCTCATCGTTCTAACTCTTCCAGGTAAGGAGATGGCGGGCATCCTAGCATTGATTTATGCTTGCGCAACATTGCTCTTCCCTAAATTGGTGCAGCGCTGGATTTTTTGGCGGGCATCGGCTACAGTCAAGTTATGAGTTATACAAATATTGCTGCAATTACAAACCAACCGGACGGGGTGGCTACCATGAAAGTCTCCGAGATCCTGCAGGTCAAAGGCGAAATCCTCTACACCGTCACTCCCGACATGCCGCTGGTGCAGGCGGCCGCGACGATGGCGGAAAAGGACATCGGCTCGCTGGTCGTCATGGAATATGGCGACCTGGTCGGTATGCTGACCTTCCGCGAAGTGATCAAGGAACTGCATGCGCAGGGCGGGGCGCTCGGCAACGGCACCGTGCGCAAGGTGATGGACGACAGCCCGATCACCGTCACGCCGGATACCGAAGTCAACGAAGTGCGCCGCATCATGCTGGAGAAGCACGCGCGCTACCTGCCGGTGATGAATGCCCGCACCCTGCTGGGCGTGATCTCGTTCTACGACGTGGCCAAGGCGGTGCTGGAAGCGCAGAGCTTCGAGAACCGCATGCTCAAGGCCTACATTCGCGACTGGCCGGCCGAGCAGGCCACTGAGGATTGATTCCCGGGTTTGGCCGGCATCGCCGGCCAAACCCGTCGTAGATCAAGCCGCCGCGATCAAGGCCTGCTTCCCGAGCCACTCTTGCAGTGCTTCCGGCGACAGCGGCCGCGAGTACAGGAAGCCCTGCGCCAGCGGGCAGCCCAGCGTGCGCAGGATGTGCGCCTGGCGCTCGTCCTCGACCCCTTCCGCGATGACCGACAGGCCCAGGTTGCGGCCCAGCTGGATCACCATTTCCGCAATGCTGCTGCCGCGCGCCGAGCCCGTGATCCCGGTCACAAAAGTGCGATCGATCTTCAAACGGTCGACCTGCAGGCGCTGCAGGTGCGACAGCGAGGAAAAGCCGGTGCCGAAATCGTCGATCGCGATCGACACGCCGGTGCGCTTGACCTGGGCCAGCTTTTCGACGAGCAGCGCCGGCTCTTCCATGGCCATCGATTCGGTGATTTCCAGCTCCACGAACTCGGGCGGCGCCTTCGTCACATCCAGCGCGCGGCGCAGCATGTCCACGAATTGCGGGTGGCGGAACTGCACCTGCGAGACGTTCACCGACATCGTGAAGTCCAGGTGCCCGCTGGCGCGCAGGCGCACCAGCTCGAGCAGGGCCTGGCGCAGCACCCACTCGCCGATGTCGACGATCAGGCCCGAGTACTCGGCGATCGGGATGAAGCGGTCCGGTCCCACCAGGCGCCCGTCCTCGGTGCGCCAGCGCAGCAGCGCCTCGGCGCCGAAGGGCCGGTTGCTGCCCAGGTCGACCTGCGGCTGGTAGGCCAGGAACAGTTCGCCGCGCTGGAAACCGCTGCGCAGCGCGTGCATCATGCGCACGCGTTCGCGGATCTCCACGCCCATGCTTCGAGAAAAGTAGAAGTGTCCGGCGCGCTGCTGCGACTTGGCGCGCTTGAGCGCGATGTCGGCATCCTTCAGCGCATCGGCGCCGCTGCCGTCGTGCTCGGCGAGCCGCACCAGGCCGAGCGTGGCGGAGACCTGCACGTCCTGTCCGTCGATATGGAAGGGTACGCGGAACAGCGCCTGGATCGCACCCGGCTGCACCGCGCCGGCCTCGCCCAGCACGCAGAAGATGTCGCCGCCGATCCGTGCGATCTCCAGGCGCGGGTCGAGCCGGGATTTCAGGCGCTTGCCGACTGCCACCAGCAGCAGGTCGCCGAAATGGTGGCCCAGCGCGTCGTTGGTCTCCGCGAAGTGGTCGAGGTCGACGAGGGCGAGCGTCGCCGTGCCGCGCTCGGGCCCGGCCAGCAGGGCGTCGATCAGCTCGACCAGGCGGGTGCGGTTCGGCAGGCCGGTGAGCTGGTCGCGGAACGCGGCCTGGTTCAGGTGCGTGACCAGTTCGACGTTATCGAGGCCGACCGCCACCACGCTGGCGAACACCTCGAGCAGGCGGCGCTCCAGGTCGCCGAGCTGGCGGTCGAAGGGAATGCAGGCGGCGAAATCGCGGCCGGCCTTGCCGGGGAAGTGAAGCGACAGCCAGCCGTCCGCCTCGAGGCCGCTGCGCGCGCCCAGGGTGCTGCCGGCCACCTCGGCAAGTACGGGGTAGCGCTGCGGGCTCAGTTCGCGGCCCTCGAGCCGCGCATGGTCGCCGGCCGCGGCCACCACGTGCAGGATGTCGGGGCGGCCCTGGCCGCTCTCGCGCACGCACAGCACGCCGTCGGGCGCCTGGCCGAGCAGGCCGGCGGCCTGGCGCAGCACGCTCTGGGCCACGTCAAGCACGCCGTGCAGGGACATCAGGGAGGCGCCGGCCGAGACGATCCGTTCCAGGCCCGCGCGGCTGGCGTCGAGCGCGCGCAGCTGCTGGTAGGAGCGCACCGCGGCGGCCACCGCCGTGTACAGCTTGGTGCGGGTGAGTTCGGACTTGGTACGGTAGTCGTTGATGTCATAGCCGCGGATGGCCTCGATTTCGGGCGCATAGCCCGGCTGGCCGGTGCGCAGGATGATGCGCACTTCGATCATGCCAAGCTCCTCGCGGATCTGGCGCACCAGCTGCAGGCCGGCATCGGGACGCTCCATCACCACGTCGAGCAGGACGACGGCGATGTCGGGCTGCCGTTCGACGATGGCGCGCGCCTCGCGCGCCGAATACGCGTGCAGGAACTCGAGCGGGCGGCCCTGCATCTCGACGTTCTTCAGGGCGAAGGTGGTGGTCGAGTGCACGTCGGCGTCGTCGTCCACGACCAGGATGCGCCAGGTGGCGTTCGCTGGCGCGGGCGTGGACAGGCCGGCCTCGTCGGCGAAGACCAGGTCGTCTCGGTCGCCGCTCGCTTCCGTCAAAGTGCCCATAGGCGGCATAGGGGCAGACATCTACATCTCCAGTTGGCTGGTCTTTTTGATGTGGCCAGTATATATGCAATTGCCAATTTGGAAGCCTTGGAAGGGGCTTAGCCGATAAATATGTATCCATATGGCAACTATCCTCGTGCCTAAGGAAGAGGACGGCGGCACAAATCGGACCCGAGGGGGCTTCTGACTTGCTGTCGCCATGCTGGTAGAATGACAAACCCACCATTTTGAAAACAGACCCACCATGTCCGGCAACTCTTTCGGCAAGCTGTTCTCCGTAACCACTTTTGGCGAGTCGCACGGCCCGGCCATCGGCTGCGTCATCGACGGCTGCCCGCCCGGCATGGCGCTTTCCGAAGCCGACATCCAGCCCGAGCTCGACCGCCGCAAGCCCGGCACCTCGCGCCACGTGACCCAGCGCCAGGAAGCCGACCGGGTGCAGATCCTGTCGGGCGTGTACCAGGGCGTGACGACCGGCACGCCGATCGCCCTCCTGATTCCCAACGAAGACCAGCGCAGCAAGGACTACGGCAACATCACCGAGACTTTCCGTCCGGGCCATGCCGACTACACCTACTGGCACAAGTACGGCGTGCGCGACCCGCGCGGCGGCGGCCGCTCGTCGGCCCGCCTCACGGCGCCGATCGTCGGCGCCGGCGCGGTGGCCAAGAAATGGCTGCGCGAGCGGTACGGCACCGAATTCTTCGGCTGCATGACCCAGCTGGGCGACATCGCAGTGCCGTTCCAATCGTTCGAACACGTGCATGCGAATCCCTTCTTCGCCGCGACCGCAGACGCCGATCTCCTGGCGCGCATGGAAGCGGCGATGGACGAGCTGCGCCGCGCCGGCGACTCGATCGGCGCGCGCATCGACGTGGTGGCGCGCGGCGTGCCTGTCGGCTGGGGCCAGCCAATCTACGACAAGCTCGACGCCGACATCGCCTATGCCATGATGGGGATTAACGCGGTCAAGGGCGTGGAGATCGGCGCCGGCTTCGCCTCGGTGGCGCAGAAGGGTTCGGAGCATGGCGACGAACTCACGCCCGAGGGTTTTGTGGGCAACAATGCGGGTGGGGTGCTGGGCGGCATCTCGACCGGCCAGGACATCACGGTCTCGATCGCGATCAAGCCGACCTCGTCGATCCGCACGCCGCGCCGCTCGATCGACAAGGACGGCAATCCGGTCATGGTCGAGACCTTCGGCCGCCACGACCCCTGCGTGGGCATCCGCGCGACGCCGATCGCCGAGGCGATGCTGGCGCTGGTGCTGATCGACCATGCGCTGATGCACCGGGCGCAGTGCGGAGATGTGAAAGTAGGAACGCCGAAACTCGGCTAAGACGTGGTGACGGGCGCCGCCGGGCCCGCGGCGCGGCGCTTACACCCGCGTCGCCACTGCCTCCACCTGGTGGCGCCGCTCCACCGTGCGCACCACCAGCCCGCGCAGGTCGTTCAGCAGCGAGAACTCGGTCTGGCTCAGCACCACTTGCGGGAAGCTGTCGTCCCATTCGCCGTAGATGAAGCCGGCCGGCTGCCCGTGGGTGCACAGCGGGATCACGACGAAGCAGCGCGCCTCGCTCAGCGTGCCTTTCCACCAGCCCGGCAGCTTGGCGGCGAACTTGGGGTCCTGGGCATTCTCGATGAAGATCACGCGGTCGCTTCCCAGCGCCGCATGGAACACGTTCGGCTCGTAGGCGTCGTCGAACACCAGGTTGGCTAGCTGTGCCTTGCTGCCTTCGCCCAGGCCGAGGCGGGCGCAATAGCGGCCCTCGCGGCGGTTGCGCAAGAAGGCGAACGAGCGGGTGAAGGACAGGCCCTTGTGGATGGTCTCCAGGGCCATCGACATCATCTGGCCCGGCGTCGCGCCGCTGCCTGCGTCGCGCATGTCGGCCACGCCGCTCATCAATATCTTGTTGCCGGCCATGCGCTTGCGGGTCGCGGCCACCAGCTTGGCGCGCTTCTCGGCCGGCTTGGCCAGCGGGGCGATGCTCAGGTCCGAGGCGGCGGTCGTGCGCGCCTTGTCGATCGCGTCCAGCAGCCCGGTCGCTTCCACGCCCAGCATCGGGGCGAAGCTCTCGGCCAGCGCCGTCACGCGGCTCGCCGCCGCATCGTCGTCGTGCCACAGGGCCTCGGCGGCCTGGGTCGACATGGTGCCGAGCGCCGCCAGCCAGTCGTCATGGCCGAACTCCGCGCCGCGCTCGCCCGGTTCGACGCGGCGCATGCCGGCCACCAGGTTGCGCGGCAGGCCCCAGTGCTCGGCGGTGGCGCGGCCGATCTCTTCCAGCGACAGGCCGAGCACGGATTCGGCCGCCAGGTCCTCGCGTCCGGCGCCGCCCGCTTCGCGCAGCTGGGCCCAGCGTTCCGGCATGTAGAAGGTGACCATCATGCGGCCCAGCGAATGCAGGATCGAGCACACCACCGCTTCCTCGGGGTCGCGCGAGACCGCGCTGGCCGCCACCTGCTGGGCCACCATGCCGGCCAGCACCGCCTTTTCCATCTCGATGTGGGCGGTCTCGGTGTCCGGCGTCGACTTCGCCAGTTCCTCGATCAGTTTCAGGCCCAGCGCCAGGTGGCCGATGGCCTCGGTGCCGAGCACCAGCACGGCTTTCGAGACCGTGTTGATGCGCTGGCCGAAGGCCGAGTACATGCCGCTGTTGGCCAGGCGCAGCACCTTCTGGGTCAGGACCGGATCCGACAGCACCGTCTGGGTCATCGAGAACTCGCGCTCGTCCTCGCCACGCATGGAGGCGAGGATGGCGTTGATGGCCTTGGTGAAGCCCGGCATGTCGCCCTGCCGGCGGATGCGTTCCCACAGCAGGGACAGGGTGGCTGCGGCACGGGGCGAGCGCGGGGTGTCGGAAAGAAGGGTCATGGTCGGATCGCCCGGAAGTCGTGCGGCAGTAATTCGGTGTAAAGATTTTCTTTCAGCGCGGTCAGGGCCACGTGGGCCGGCATCGGTTTGCCGGTCAGGTAGCCCTGCACGTACTGGCAGCCCAGAGCGTCCAGCCAGCCCAGCTGCGCTTCGGTCTCGACCCCTTCGGCCACCACCGACAGGTCGAGGTGCTTGGCCAGGTCGAGCACGGCGTTGCAGATCGCGGCGTCCTTCTCGGCGCCCGGCAGGTCCTTCACGAAGGCGCGGTCGACCTTCAGCACCGAGATCGGGAAGCGCTTCAGGTAGGCCAGGCTCGAATAGCCGGTGCCGAAGTCGTCGATGGCGATGCGGGCGCCGCGCTCGGCCATCTTGACCAGCACCGATTCGGCGTGGACCGGGTCGACCATCAGCGTGCCTTCGGTGATCTCGAGCACCAGCTTGCTGCCCGGCGTGCCGGACAGGGCCAGCGCATCGTCCAGCACGGTGAGGAACTTGTCGCTCCTGAACTGGCGCGGGCTGATGTTCACCGAGATGTAGAGCTCGCGGCCAGCCGCTTCCTCGAACTGGCGGATCTGCATGCAGGCCGCCTTCAGCGCCCAGGCGCCGAGCAGGTTGATCAGGCCGTTGGCCTCGGCGATCGGGATGAAGCGGCCCGGGGGCACCATGCCCAGGGTCGGGTGCTTCCAGCGCATCAGGGTCTCGAAGCCTTCGATGGTGCGGTTGCGGGTATCGACGATCGGCTGGTAGTAGAGCTGGAACTCGCCCTCGCGCACGGCGTTGAACATGGCGGCCTCGAGCGAGATGTCGTGCTCGGGCGGGCCCTGGTCGCGCGGACTGTAGGTGACGGTGCGCGCCTTGCCGGTCTCCTTGGCGCGCGACATGGCGGTGTCGGCCAGGGTCACGAGCTGCACTTCGTCTTCGGCGTGCTCCGGATACACCGACACGCCGATCGAGCCGGCCAGGTAGATGGTGTGGCCGTCGATCTCGAAGGGCGACTGCAGCGCCGCCATCAGGCGCCCCGTGACCAGCTTGATCTGCGCCTCGTTGCTCGACCCCGGCAGCACCGCGACGAATTCGTCCCCGCCGACCCGCGCCAGGGTGTCGCTGTCGCGCAGCGTGCGGCGCAGGCGCCCGGCGGCCATGCGCAGCACCGCGTCGCCGACCGCGTGCCCGAGGCCGTCGTTGACCTTCTTGAAGCCGTCCAGGCCGATGGTGGCGACCGCGAAGCCCTGGCCGGAGCGGCGCGCATTGGCGATCACCATGCGGATACGGTCCGACAGCAGCACCCGGTTCGGCAGCTCGGTGAGCGAATCGTGGGTCGCCATGTGGCGCAGGCGTTCCTCGGTGGCGTGCTGGGCCGACATGTCGCGGCCGACCACGAGCAGCGGAGCATCGTCGCCAGAGGTGATCAGTGCGATGCGCAGTTCGAACCAGATGTCGCGTTCGTTGCAGCGAAAGCGCGCCTCGACCAGCGCCGGGTCGCCGCTGGCGGCGGCATGGGCGAGGGCATTCTTCAGCGCCTGCTGGTCGACGTCATGGACCAGCGAGACCAGGGGCCGGCCGCCCGTTTCCACGCCGGTCAGGGTCAGCGCCCGGCGACTGGCGGCGCGCACCTGGCCGCCGAGGGTCACGCGCAGCACGATGTCGCCGGCCGCTTCGAGCAGGCTGTCAAGCAGCGACGGCGGCTGCTTGCGCGGCTCGAATTTTGCGGCGGTGGAACTGGTGTGCATTCTTGAATGTCTGCCTTGTTGTTGCTCGCACGCGCTGACCGGCCACGTGTAAATCATGCAAGTCTACCAAACCCAGTGTGACTGTAGCATCGAAAGATTCCGAAAGGCATTAAAAATCACAAGTGCCGGTCTGGTTTTGTTCGTGCTTGCGCTGCCGCAGCGGCTTGCCTTCGCAAGCCCTTTACGTTAGCGTTATTGCTGTCGAAGCAAGTTATACATACTATTATTGTCGCCGATTATTGCTCTGCAGCAAATTACTCGACGATTGTTGCCTGTGAGTTGATGCTGAGTTGCAACACTTGGTCGCGGCCCAGTTCTCTTTAACGGAAGAATGAGCGAAAAATGAAGCCCTTCGACAGTTCCTTCGATACCCATGAGGTGCTGAACCAGGCCACGCCCTTCGCGGACGTGAACCTGTTTCGCTGCGACCCGGCGCTGCGCGAGGCGGTCGAACGCGAGGGAGCGGGCTGGGCCGGCGCGGCGCTGGACGCCCTGGGCGCCGAGCTCGGCCGTGCCGAGATCCTCGACCTGGCGCGCCTGGCCAATGCCCACGGGCCGCGCCTGGTGAGCCATGACCGCATGGGCAACCGCATCGACGAAATCGAGTTCCATCCGGCCTGGCATCGCTTGATGTCGCTGCTGATCGGGGCCGGCGCCCATTCGGCACCCTGGCTCGACCCGCGCCCGGGCGCCCAGGTGGCGCGCGCCGCCCAGTATCTGCTGTTCGGCCAGGTGGAGAACGGCGCCCAGTGCCCGGTGACGATGACCTTCGCCTCGGTGCCGGCGCTGCGCCGCGTGCCGGCCCTGGCGGCCACCTGGCTGCCGAAGATCCTGTCGAACGACTACGACCCGCGCTCGCTGCCGGTCGCGCACAAGCGCGGCGCGCTGGTGGGCATGGGCATGACCGAGAAGCAGGGAGGCAGCGACGTGCGCGCCAACACCACCCGTGCCGAGCCGATCCTGCCGGGCGAGGCGAGCGCGCGCTTCGGCGCCGAAGGCGAGGGCGCCTGGCGCATCGTCGGCCACAAATGGTTCTTCTCGGTGCCGCAGTCCGACGCCCACCTGATCCTGGCGCAGACCGATGAGGCGGGCAGCGCGGCCGGAATGCCGGACCACCTGAGCTGCTTCTTCGTGCCGCGCTACCTGCCGGACGGCAGCCGCAACCCGATCCGCGTGCAGCGCCTGAAGGACAAGCTGGGCAACCGTTCGAACGCTTCCTCGGAAGTGGAATTCCAAGGCGCGGTCGGGTGGATGGTCGGCGCGCCGGGGCGCGGCATCCCCACCATCCTCGAGATGGGCGGCTATACCCGGCTCGATTGCGTGCTCGGCAGCGCCGGCATCATGCGCGCGGCGCTGTGCCATGCGCTGCACCACGCGCGCGGGCGCAGGGTCTTCGGGCGCGTCCTCAGCGAGCAGCCCCTGATGCAGAACGTGCTGGCCGACCTGGCGCTCGAATCCGAAGCCGCCACCGCCTTTGCCCTGCGCCTGGCGCGCTGCTTCGACCAGGCCGACGATCCGGCGCAAGCCCTGCTCGGGCGCATCCTGACCCCGGCCGGCAAGTACTGGATCTGCAAGCGCGGCCCGGCCTTCGGCGCCGAGGCGATGGAGGTCATGGGCGGCAACGGCTACGTCGAGGACGGTCCCCTGGCGCGCATTTACCGCGAACTTCCGGTCAACTCGATCTGGGAAGGCTCGGGCAACGTGATGTGCCTCGACGTGCTGCGCGCGCTCGGCAAGTCGCTGCCGGAGGCGCGCGCGGCGCTGGCCGCCGAGCTGGAGCCGGCACGGGGGCTGGACGGGCGCTTCGATGCCTATGCCGCCCGCCTGCTCGACGAGCTGCCGGCCCAGGCCGCGATCGAATCCGGCGCGCGGCGCCTGGCCGAGCGCCTGGTGCTGGCGGTGCAGGGCGCGCTGCTGCTGCGCCATGCGCCGGGCTACGTGGCGGATGTCTTCGTGGCCTCGCGCATCGCTTCCGAGCCGGGCGGCGCCTTCGGGCGGCTGCCGGCATCCAGCGACTGCGGCGCGATCCTGGCGCGGGCGCTGGCGACGGGGTAAACAGGGCGAGAAAACGCAGCGCTGTACGGTTTCTTGTCGAAATGTGCAGAAAAAAGGGACAAACAGGCGCGTGGCTGGGATAATGCCGGTCCAAGAGCCTCACACCAACACGTTCGATATCGACCATGAAACAAGATCCGCGCTTTCCCAACCTCTTCATCCTGAACCACCCGCTCATCCAGCACAAGCTGTCGCACATGCGCGAGCACGATACGTCCACGCGCACCTTCCGCGAACTGCTGCGCGAGCTCACGCTCTTGATGGGGTACGAGATCACGCGCGACCTGCCGCTGACCACCCGCACCGTGCAGACCCCGCTGGTGACGATCGAGGCGCCGGTCATCGCCGGCAAGAAGCTGGCGATCGTGCCGATCCTGCGCGCCGGCATCGGCATGAGCGACGGCCTGCTGGAGCTGGTGCCCTCGGCGCGCGTCGGCCATATCGGCGTGTTCCGCGACCCGGACACCCACGAGCCGGTCGAGTACCTGGTGCGCCTGCCGGACACCAACGAGCGTACCTTCATCCTGTGCGACCCGATGATCGCGACCGGCAATTCGGCGGTCCATGCCGTCGACGTGCTGAAGAAGCGCGGCGTGCCGAGCGAGCAGATCCTGTTCCTGGCCCTGGTGGCCGCACCGGAAGGGATCGAGGTGTTCCAGAAGTCGCACCCGGACGTGAAGGTCTACGTCGCCTCGCTCGATTCGCACCTGAACGAGGACGCCTACATCGTGCCGGGCCTGGGCGACGCCGGCGACCGCATCTTCGGCACCAAGTAAGCACGGCACCGGGAGGAGAGCGGGCATGCACGCGGCGGACCAGCAGTTCTTCTCGCGCCTGGCGACGGCGAACGCCGGCTTTGCCAGCCGGCTCCCCGCGACCCTCGAGCGCATCGGGCAATTGGGCGCCGGGCTCGATCCGGCGCAACCGGCGGCCGCCGCCGCCGAGCTGCAGGCCATGCTGCATACCATGGCCGGCTCCGCCGTCACCTTCGGCTACCGCGGCCTCGGCCAGCATGCGCGCCTGCTGGAGCAGCGCCTGCGCGTGCTGACCGCCTTCGAAGCCGTCGCCGCCAGCGACTGGGCCGCCTGGGTCGGTGAACTGCTGCAGTTCGTGGACGCAGCGCGCCGTGATCCGCACGGCCTGGCCTGATCCCTTCGCGCCCCACGCGCTCGCGCCGGCGCTAGCCGGTTTGCGGCTTCCTCGTAATGCCTAATCGCAATGAATCATCGCAGAATCGTTTGATGCCGTGCAAATTTGCGGCCACTCGATGGCCTATATTTTCCCTACTGCCGAATCGAAAACAGGCCCATAAAAGTTGAAAATGAGAATTTTTATGGGAATTGTTGCGGATATCCGCTTTTTTACAGCGTAAAATGGGTGTTCCGCCGTTTTTATTCGGTATAATGCGGGATCGTTGGGTTGTAGGTAGTAGTGCAGTCTGTCTGTCATTCCTTTCTTGCTTCTTCAAACGATCTTAAACGGGCGCAAGCCCAACTTAACTGAAATAGGAAATTGTAATGGCAACTGGCATCGTTAAATGGTTCAATGATTCGAAGGGTTTCGGCTTCATCACCCCTGATGAAGGCGGCGAAGATCTGTTCGCACACTTCTCGGCAATCCAGAGCACCGGCTTCAAATCGCTGCAAGAGAACCAGCGCGTTTCGTTCGACGTGACCACTGGCCCGAAGGGCAAGCAGGCCGCGAACATCCAGCCGCTGTAATCGCTCTCCAGCGATAGCAAAAAATCCCCGGATCGCCGGGGATTTTTTTTTGCCTGTTCAGCTCAGGGTGCTACCCGTAGCGCATGACTGGCCCTCATATCCGCCAATACTCCGGCTGAGAATAGCTGCGACGCAAGAAGTCGACGAAAGCGCGTATGCGTAAAGGCAAGTGCTGCCGCTGAGCGAATACCGCATAAATGTCATTACCGGGCGCGGCGAATTCGTCCAGCACGGTGCACAGTTCGCCCGCTGCGATCTGCGCGCCCACTTCCCACATCGAACGCCAGGCCAGCCCCTTGCCTGCCAGGGCCCAGGCGTGCAGGACCGCGCCGTCGTTGCACTCCATGTTGCCGCCCACCTTGAGGGTGACCGGCTTGCCCTTGTCGAGGAAGGTCCAGCCGCGCTGGCTGCCTTCGCTGCTGATCGCCAGGCAGTTGTGTTTCGCCAGGTCGGCCAGCACCCGCGGGCGCCCGTGGCGCTTCAGGTAGGCCGGCGCGCCGACCACCACGCGGTGGTTGTCGGCCAGCTTGGTGCCGACCAGGTTCGAGTCGGTCAGGCTGGCAATGCGGATCGCCACGTCGACGCCTTCGCCGACCACGTCCACCAGGCGGTCGGTGAGGTTGAGGTTGACCGTCAGCTCGCGGTGCTCGGCCAGGAAGGAGGGCAGCAGGGTCGCCACGTGCTGGCGCCCGAATCCGGCCGGCGCCGACACCAGCAAATGGCCGGTGGCGCGGGCGCTGCGTTCGGCGGCGGCGGATTCGGCTTCCTCGAGTTCGACGAGGATGCGCTGGCAGTCCTCCAGGAAGGCCGCGCCTTCGTCGGTCAGCGCCAGGCGGCGCGTGGTGCGCTGCAGGAGCTTGACGCCGAGGCGCGCCTCGAGAGCATCGAGGCGGCGGCCGATCATGGCCGGCGCGATGCCTTCGGCGCGCGCGGCCGCCGACAGGCTGCCGCGTGCCACCACTTCCACGAAGGTGGAGATCTGCCTGAACTTGTCCATTGCCCTCCCGATTTGATACAAAAACGCACAGATGTAGTGAGAAAATGTATCGTTTAGCTATCTGTAAGTGAATATACTTGATGCTATGACAAACGCCAAGACGCCCTGCATGGGGTGCAGGCGCGCACCCGTTTCCCACTTACAGGAGTTGAGCAATGACGATCGCCACCCCAGACGGCATGCAGATTACCGCCGAGATCAAGCCTGGTTACGAACAGATCCTGACGATTGAGGCCCTCGAGCTGGTCGCGACGCTGTCGCGCGCCTTCGAGCCGCGCCGCCAGCAGTTGCTGGCTGCGCGCGCCGAACGCGCCCGCCGCCTCGACGCGGGCGAACGTCCCGACTTCCTGCCCGACACCGCGCACATCCGCGAAGGCGACTGGAAGATCGCGCCGATCCCGCCGGCCCTCGCATGCCGCCGCGTGGAGATCACCGGCCCGGTCGAGCGCAAGATGGTCATCAACGCGCTCAATTCCGGCGCGGACAGCTACATGACCGATTTCGAGGATTCGAACACGCCGAACTGGGACAACCAGATCACCGGCCAGCTGAACATGCGCGACGCCGTGCGCCGCACCATCTCGCTCGAGCAGAACGGCAAGACCTACCAGCTGAACGACAAGGTGGCCACCCTGGTGGTGCGCCCGCGCGGCTGGCACCTGGACGAGAAGCACGTGCTGGTCGACGGCAAGCGGGTCTCGGGCGGAATCTTCGACTTTGCCCTGTTCATGTTCCATAACGCGAAGGAACAGCTGGCGCGCGGCGCCGGCCCGTACTTCTACCTGCCGAAGATGGAATCGCACCACGAGGCACGGTTGTGGAACGACATCTTCATCATGACCCAGGAAGCGCTCGGCCTGCCGCGCGGCACCATCAAGGCGACTGTGCTGATCGAGACCATCCTGGCGGCCTTCGAGATGGACGAGATCCTGTACGAGCTGCGCGAGCACAGCGCCGGCCTGAACGCCGGCCGCTGGGACTACATCTTCTCGTGCATCAAGAAGTTCAAGCTGGACAAGGACTTCTGCCTGGCCGACCGCGCCAAGGTGACGATGACGGCGCCCTTCATGCGCGCCTATGCGCTGCTGCTCCTGAAGACCTGCCACAAGCGCGGTGCGCCGGCGATCGGCGGCATGTCGGCGCTGATCCCGATCAAGAACGACCCGGCGAAGAACGAGGTCGCCATGGGCGGCGTGCGCAGCGACAAGGCACGCGATGCCACCGACGGCTATGACGGCGGCTGGGTGGCCCACCCGGGCCTGGTGGACCTGGCGATGAGCGAGTTCGTGAAGGTGCTGGGCGACAAGCCCAACCAGATCGAGAAGCAGCGTCCCGACGTCAAGGTGACGGCGGCCGAACTGCTCGACTTCAAGCCGGAAACGCCGATCACGGAAGAGGGCCTGCGCTACAACATCAACGTCGGCATCCACTATCTCGGCGCCTGGCTGGCCGGCAACGGCTGCGTGCCGATCCATAACCTGATGGAAGACGCCGCAACGGCCGAGATCAGCCGCTCGCAGGTGTGGCAGTGGATCCGTACCCCCAAGGGTGTGCTCGAGGATGGCCGCAAGGTGACGGCCGAGATGGTGCGCGCGATGATTCCGGAAGAGCTGGCCAAGGTGAAGGCGGTGGCGCCAAACGGCGACAATCCGAGCTATGCGCGCGCCGCCGAGATCTTCGAGCAGATGTCGACCTCGGATACGTTTGCCGAGTTCCTGACCCTGCCGCTGTACGAAGAAATCTGATGTCCCTACGATGGCCGGCGCGGCCGGCCATCGTGATCGTTCAAAACACGTTCTTCCACTCGCGCAGCGCCGCGAAGGCCTCCACCGGCGCCGCGCCTTCCTTCAGCCTGCCGGCTTGCACCAGGCTCTTCACGATCCCTGCTTCCGTGTAGCGCAGGAAGGGATTGGTCCCGCGTTCCAGTCCGATGGTCGACGGCACCGTCGGCAAGCGCGTCCCACGCCGCTCGCTTGCGTCCTTCATGCGCAGGGCGAGTCCCTGGTTGTCCGGTTCGACCGCCTGCGCGAAGCGCAGGTTCGACACCGTGTATTCGTGCGCGCAATAGACCAGCGTATCGTCCGGCAGCGCGGCCAGCTTGGCGAGCGAGTCCGCCATCTGCGCCGGCGTCCCTTCGAACAGCCGGCCGCAGCCGCCGGCAAACAGGGTATCGCCGCAGAACAGCCAGTGCGCGCCAGGCGTGCGCCGCACATAGGCGATGTGGCCCAGCGTATGGCCCGGCACCTCGAGCACCTCGAGTTCCAGGTCGAGCCCCGGCACCTTGATGCGCTCGCCTTCGCCCAGCGCCTGGGTAATGCCCTCGATGCCGTCATTGCGTGGTCCGAATACCGGAACACTGCCCTGCGCCAACAGGGCAGGCACGCCACCGATATGGTCAGCATGGTGATGGGTGAGTAAAATGGCGGAAAGGGTAAGATGGTGTTCGGCCAGCGTTTCCTGGATGGGGCCGGCATCGCCCGGGTCGACCACTGCTGCATGGACGCCGTCATGGATCACCCACAGGTAATTGTCGTTAAAGGCGGGAACGGTAAGGACTGCAAGGTCCTGGCGTGCTTGACTCGTCATGGTAAATGTGGAGGCTGAAAGGGTGGCATGGACAGCGCGGCATCGGAAAAATCCATTATAGCGCTCGACCACTGGCTGCAATCGCCGGCGGGCGCCTACGTGCGCGCCTTCGAGCAGGCCTGCCTCGACGAGCTCACGGTCGACATCTTCGGCTTCAATGCGCTGCAGATCGGCGTGCCCCAGCTCGACGCGCTGGCGGCCAGCCGCATGCCCAACAAGTGGCAGGCCGCGATCCGCACCTCGACTGCCGACGAACTCGCCTTTGCGGCCGGCGGCCAGCAGATCGCGGTGGCGCTCGACTTCGAAGAGCTACCCTTCGCCTCGCACAGCATCGACCTGGTGGTGCTGCCGCACGTGCTCGAGTTTGCCGCCGAGCCGCACCAGGTGCTGCGCGAAGTCGAGCGCGTGCTGATCCCGGACGGGCAGCTGATCATCTGCGGCTTCAACCCGGCCAGCCTGTGGGGCATGCGCCAGGGCGTGGGCAAGGTCACGCGCAGCGGCTACCTGCCGGCCTCCGGCGAGTTCATCTCTATGCCGCGCCTGAAGGACTGGTTAAAATTGCTGAATCTCGGCGCCACGCGTAGTCACTTCGGCTGCTACGCGCCGCCGTGCCGGACAGCCCATTGGCTGAGCCGGTTCTCGATGATGGAGTCGGCCGGCCGGCGCTGGTGGCCCTACCTGGGCGCCGTGTACGTGGTCCACGCCATCAAGCGGGTCAAGGGCATGCACATCATCG
Source organism: Massilia sp. LC238 (assembly GCF_000735635.1). Taxonomy (NCBI): domain Bacteria; kingdom Pseudomonadati; phylum Pseudomonadota; class Betaproteobacteria; order Burkholderiales; family Oxalobacteraceae; genus Massilia; species Massilia sp. LC238. Next base: position 74,586 of record NZ_JNNN01000075.1, read on the forward strand.
GACCTGCATGGAACAAGAAAACGAGCAAGCGGCCGGCAGCAGTGCCGGCGGCGAATAGAGAATGAGCGAAGCAAACAACGATACCAAGGTCGAGATTTATACCGACGGCGCCTGCAAGGGCAATCCAGGCACCGGCGGCTGGGGCGCGCTGCTGGTCTCCAATGGCCACGAAAAGGAAATCTTCGGCGGCGAGCCGAACACCACCAACAACCGCATGGAGCTGCGCGCCGTGATCGAGGCGCTCGGCGTGCTGAACCGCCCGTGCCAGGTCGTGCTGCACACCGACAGCCAGTACGTGCAGAAGGGGATTTCGGAATGGATCCACGGCTGGAAGGCGCGCGGCTGGAAGACCTCGACCAAGGAACCGGTGAAGAACGACGACCTGTGGAAGGCGCTCGACCTGGCGCAGCAGCAGCATGCGGTCGAATGGCGCTGGGTGCGCGGCCATAACGGCCATCCGGGCAACGAGCGCGCGGACGTGCTGGCCAACCGCGGCGCGGCCTCGGTGCGTCGCTAATTCGCGTCAGGCGCGCCATCGGGGCCTTCGGCCGGGGCCGCGTTTTGCTATACTGCAATCCGCTTCAACTCACACCCCACGCCCATGCGCCAGATTTTCTACTTCTATATAGTAGACGTGAGTGTAAACGGCGCGTGAGTGAGTGAGTTCAGCTATGGAGACGTGCTTCGTCTCAGGACGGTCACCCGCAAGAACTCGCTAGAAGTGTAAACTAAGCACTGGATTTGGTCTTATCTGTTTACACTTTCCTATTGGCAGAGGAAGACGCTCTTAGAACTCACCAAGAATTTCCTGGCAGCGGCTACCAGGTGACACGACCGACCTAGCCCGAATTGGGCGGCGCTCGGAAATGGTCCGCACATTGACGTCGATCGATTCTCCGCCGATCAGAAATATGCATTCAAATTTCGCAACGCAAATAGCAAGCGTGCAGATGTGCGTCAGCGACTTTTCGTACTTTGGGATGCAAGCCTGAACTTAGAATGGTATCCCACGCATTCCAGCAAGCCAAAATTCCCAGCTTCGTCCATCATTCAGCTAATCCCATTTAAGAGATTTGAGCAAGCAATGAGCCAGACAAGAAATAACCATTTTGTACCGCAATGGCATCAGAACGGATTCGCTGATGAGTACGAAAATATGTTACGGCATCTGAAGCATCGTGAGGTAAAGCTAAAAGATGGTTCGACAAAAATTGTTCACGCAAAAAATTGGTTTACCTCAGCACAATGTTTCTACGCGAGAGACCTGTATTCGACTTTTTTCGGCACCGAAGTCAACGATGATATCGAGAAAAAATTATTTGGTCCAATAGATGATAACGGCTCTGCTTCTATCAAAGCCTTTTTAACTGATGATCAGGTGCAGTGGCACAATAGTTTTCAAAATCTTTTTATCTATCTAGACGCACAAAAATTACGGACGCCTAAAGGGTTAGATTGGGTCAAATCAAAGTATCCTGATCTGAGTCAAGCTCAGCTAATGGCTGAGATGCAAGCACTGAGAACGCTACATCTTACGTTATGGGCAGAAGGCGTCAGGGAACTAGTATCAGCTGATGAGTCGGAAGTCAAATTCATTCTTTCTGACCATCCCGTCACTATCTATAACTATGCGTGCCCGCCGAGTTCTGATTTCTGTTCGTACCCGAACGATCCTGACATTGCACTAAAAGGGTCTCAGACTATATTTCCTTTGGATAAAAACCGGTGTCTGATACTGACTAACTTGGAGTACGCAAGAGACCCAAACGGTGTAGAACCGGTCGAGCCACGTACAAACGCTACAAAAATACGGCAGTCAATGGTAAATACCATTAACTTTATCAATAAGCGGAAGTTGGCGGCAGATGAAGTAAATAAGATAAATTATATTATTAAAGCGAGAGCCAAAGAGGCTATTGCAGCAGGTAAGGAAGGCTGGCTTCATCCGGAAGATAGTTTGAACTGCGATTGGGCCGAGTTGCGTCACGTGCTTCTGCCGCCATCAGAAGAGCTATATCACTTTGGTGGTGAAATGATCGCTAGCTTTGAAGGTGGCCGAACTCATTATCAAGATTCGTTTGGTCGTACACAGCCACAGAACAAATTCTTGAAGAAACATACTGACGAAGGTAAGCTCGGCAGAAACGAAATATGCGGGTGTGGAAGCGGTCGTAAATATAAGAATTGTTGCATCGACTTATCTAAAGAATTGAGGACCAGTTGGATTGAGTTAAGTGTACGTGAACGAAATCTGGCATTTTGTCGCGCGATTAAGGGTATCTTGGGTCTCGATGCTGGGAAGACTTGGGTAGACGTTAGACGCGAAATTACTGACGAACAGATCTCAAGGATTTATAGATTTTATTCTGACTTATGGCCTCGAGATACGGATATCTACTCATTGTTGCCGAAGTCAGATGGCAGGTTCAGAGCTTTGTACACTGGGATTCTTGATGTGCGGATTATTGGGGAGCATGCGTTACCGATGGCGTCGTTGTTTGATGAGTTTCTAATCGAAAGCCCTATCGTTAATCCCAACAATGTTAAGCCTGAATTTAGCCCGATCGAGCAGCCTGCTCAGTATAAGTATCAGGCACTAAAAGACATCCTATTGATGTTGGAGTTGGAGCCGTATATTGACTGCGGTCTTATCAACCTAATTCCGGACCCGACCATTTTCGATCTAAGCTTGATGGAGGCCATGTTAGCGATGGCTAGATCTCGAAAAGGGGAGCAGAAGAGTGTGCGTGACCTTGAAGTTCATAGAAAATTGGCTATCGAAGATTATCTGAACTGTACCCATATGCTTCCTAGGGACGCCAAAATCCGCTCCCTCGTTAGGGACTTTAATGCAGTGGAGGAAGTGGCCAATCGTCTGATTGACACCATGCATGCAACCGCCGAAGCTTCCCCATTGACAATGCTCCAACCAATTCAACCGGGGGTTGGGGGGCAGTTCATGCAATTTTGCATGGCACCGAATTATGAAATGTCGTTGTTTGTAGCTCAGGTAACGGGCTCGGTCATCGTTACCGACAGCGAAAGTAGATGGATTGAACTCCAGTCTGCGCAGCACAGACAAATGGGCTTAGTGTCCTATCTGTTAAACGACGTTTACAGACAAATAAATCTGATGCCACTGGATTACGACTTGATTGATTCCTATAAGAAAACTCAGTTACACTTTGCTGACACGAGGGCTGTGCTAAAGGATGCCGACAATCTGCTATTAAAGGGCAAGCACGGCGTGGGTGAATTGGAAAAGTTGAGTAGGAGGGTAGCTCAGTTGAATGTTCGTCTTCGAGAAATCGATTTGGATGAAGCGAGCGTATTTGTAAATCGCGCTTGCAGGGTTATCGCACCCGAGGGCGGTATTTACGATAGCAAAGTTCAACGGCTATTGGCTCGTTCCGGTTGTTTAAAATATGACAGTAGAGTAAGAGCAATCTATTATGTTGAATCGATTATGTGATCAAATGAGAGGTACCGGTTGGGCCACTCACTGAGAGGAAGTCCGTCCTTTGGTCATTTTCAATCGTGAAGGCATGGGTAAGTTAGCCCCCCTGCTCAGCGAGCAGTTGTGCGGCGATCTGTCAAGGTCCTTCGACTCGTAGAAGGCCCGGCCACGAGCTGGGCTCATACACTTTTTGTTGACGGCTTGCCCGACGAAGGTGGAGTAAGGTAGACTATCTAAAGTTATCTCAGGTTTAGCGAGTTCATTGACAATATCAGCCGCCGTAATTTCCGAAATCCTTCCAGGATGAGATTTAATAATCATGTCGATGATATTTTGCTTAGGCGCGTTGACTATTATTTTGACTTTTACTGCAATTGCGACTTTCTTCGATTCAGCCGCTGTGAGTGACCCTTCAACCACTCGTTCAACAATCATCGTGCATTCTCGGATCTTTTCTTCACTGGCCTGTATTCCAACAAATTCTCTGAGTTTAATAAGTGTATCTGAGGGGTATTGGCTTGATGTAGTATCTTCGATTTCTTGGTCATTTTTAGATATCCTTCGAACTGCTTCGAATTCTCTCTGACCTTGCTGTTCCAGCAAGATATATGGCTTTGAATTTTTCTGCAATTTTTCGAAATAGTTCCGTAAAAATGCTCCTATAATTGCTCCAGAAATGGAAGCCAGGACAAGCGCGCCACTACCGGTGACGTTCGGAAACATCGTCTGTATGATGATCAGTGCGAACGCCGCGCTACAAATCCAGAAGATGGAAAATGATAGCCGAGGAAACCTCGATTCAGTTTCTTTTTTATATTTAAGGCGAATCGACGTTTCTTCTTGCGTTAGGCGGCTCTCGGTTTCTTCTTTGATTCGCTGCTGTTTAATCCGATCGTCTCTCTCACTTAAGTTTTTCTGATATAGGGCTTCAGCTTTGGCTCTCTCAGCACGTTTGTAGGTTTCAATAATTACACCATTCCCTGCGATCTGCTTAATCGCAGCGGCTGCGTCCTCCGAAGTACAACGGAACCACTCCTTCGCTTCGCGTTTCGAAAACAGTAATCGGTGGGTTTTTTGCTCTACCTGATATGGATCATCAACGAGTGCTTCATACTCAACGTAAGCGTCAAATCAGCACCGTCTAGACACTGAACGGCGCCGGTCGCAAAGTAGCCCCCACTAAATTTTGGTGGGGACTATCTTGGAAAGCGAAGTTGAACACAGCAGGCGTCGGCGTAGCACGA
>NZ_JNNN01000076.1:0-31411 GCF_000735635.1 Massilia sp. LC238
TGATGCTCAGGCAGAACTGGATCGCCTCGTCGCTGAACGTCTGGCTGCGCCCGCGCTTGCCGCTCGGCTGGCCGTGCCAGTTCATCTTCGGATCAAGCCAGATCAGCAGCGAACCGCGTGACTTGAGGGCTTCGTTGTACGTCTTCCAATTGGTCGTGCGGTACTTCTGTGGAGCTGGTTTCATCCGCTCAGGCTACCAGACCTGCGGGTGCTACGCTGGTCGAGCCTGATTTGCGCAACAAAGCCCTTCAGTACGGCCATATAAGGGCTGCAAAAGTCCGCCCGGCGGCAAGTGCGAAGAGGTGCCAGCCTGGCGCGGCCGACAACGAGCTGGAACGACCGCTGCGGGGCCGGCCTGCGCACCGAGGCCGACCTGCTCGATGCGATCAATCAGGGAGGGAGCAGTGCTGCGGGTGCGGCCCAAGGCCATGACGGTCGCGCTCATCATTGCCGGGCTGTCCCGATCCTGGCCACTTCCGGCACTGGGTCGGAAATCCTGCAGCATATTGCCGCGCCGATGGTGGGTGGAATGATCACCGCGCCCCTGCTGTCAATGTTTGTTGTTCCGGCGGTGTACCTACTGCTTCGCCAGCGCGATGTGCGGCCGGAAGCATGAAAAAGCTGCCTTAAGGGGGGCAGGTAACGGAACAGACGCACCATCATCGTGCAACCAGAACGGGCCCACAATTTTATGTTGCATGTGCAACAAAATTAGTGCCGATCCGGGCTGTGTCATGCTACATTGACCATATGCGGAATAGGTTACGGCTTTTTTCTTGTGCCTGCTCATCGTCTCCCTGCCCATGCAAAGCATCGCGGGAGTGGCGAGATTCGAATGCGGCATGAGCCATCATCCCCTGGACGAAAGCAGTGTCCAGGCGGACGATATGCCGATGGCGGAGATGATGCACGAAGCCACGCATGAAGAATCGCACGAGCACGATGCCGCCGACATGCAGGACGTCAGCCAATCCGACGAAAACTGCGACAGCGATCACCAGCGCGCCGGTTGTGGAACCTGCGCGGGTTGCTGCCTTGGTGCGTCTGCGCCACCCCCTGTCGTTACCGGCACTGCTGTCGAAGAAGCGGTAAGCAGCATCCAGCAACTTTCACTCTCTTTCTTCCCCGGGCATATTCCTGCTCGCATAGAACGTCCCCCTCGAGCTGCCTGATCGACATGCGTCGAGACGGACGCGTGCGAATAATCCTGTCTTTGGCTGGTCCGCTTTGCGTGGCAAAGCGCTCCGCTTGGTCGTGTATCCGTGACGACCAAGGCCGACAGTCCGACGTTCCGTTTCCGGCGGCCGACGCCATACCATGTGCAATCGCCTTGGTCCGACGATGATCTTCGCTCGTCTGCGGTCCGACAGCTTGCTGGGCTGAAAGGCAATCCGGATGGATGTCATGGAATCAAAACGAGCTGCGTGAGCGGTAGCGCCGCGCACATGGGCGGAGCTTTTCTCGTCTTCCCGTAAGTCTCGAAGTTCAAACAACCATCGGTTTAAATCGGTTCCACAATTTTTTATGTGGCTTACTGGCTCGGAAATAGCTTTTTGTTGCGCGCACTTGAATTTGCGAATAAATTAAAAAAAGAGCTTGGCTGTATAGACAACTTGCTTCCTGTGTCGTTTCGTCTGTTGCCGTGCGCCTCGCGCCACGGCTGATCCTGAGTCTTCACAAAAACAAAACCCGGAGGGTAAATGGCTTACAAGTACATCCCAGCAACCACTGCCGCGCTCGCACTGATGATGGTGCAGCAGGGCGCGCACGCGCAGCAACCTGCGACTACTGGCGACCCCGCCTCGGGTCCCGGGATGGAACGTGTCCAGATCACGGGCAGCCGGATCAACCTGCGCCAGGAACAGATTTCGGGCGTGGGACCGGTGACGGTGATCGACGCCGAGACCATCCAGCGCTCGGGGGCGATCTCGGTCGAAACCCTGCTGCAGCGCCTGCCGTCGTCGGCCGGCACCGCGGGCAACCAGTCGAGCGCCTACTGGACCAGCAACGGCTACGGGACCACGCAGGTGAACCTGCGTGGCCTGGGCATCGACCGCACCCTGGTCCTGCTGAACGGACGGCGCGTCGTCTCGGGCGGGACGGGCGCGAACAGCTCGGTCGACCTGAACATGATCCCGGTCGCGATGATCGAACGCATCGAAGTGCTGAAGGACGGCGCCTCGGCGATCTACGGCGCTGATGCCGTCGCCGGCGTGGTGAACATCATCACCAAGAAGGCCTTCGACGGCGTGGATGCTGCGGTCCGTTACGGCAAGACCGATCGCGGCGACGGCGACGAGAAGTCCGTGGACCTGGTGTGGGGCATGCGCGGCGAGCGTGGATCGCTCGTCTCTTCCCTGAACTATTCCGAAAGCGGACCGGTCAACCTGGCGTCGCGTGCGCCATGCTCGTTGTTCGAGGAGGATGGAGAACTGGTCTGTTCGGGCAGCTCGTCGACGATTGGCGGCCGTGCCCGCCTGGCGGACGGCCGGCGGGTCAACTTCAACCAGACGCCAGGTGGAAATCCGCGTGGCTTCGAAACCTACAGCGCAGCCAAGCACGCCTACAACAGCAACCCCTTCCTCAACGCGGTCAACCCGATCAAGCGGATCGGTGTCAGCGCCTTTGGCAACCTCCGCCTGAACGACCAGGTGGACCTGTTCACCGAGCTGATGTTCACGAACCGGAAGTCCGAACAGCTGGCAACGCCGGGCGCCATCGGCGTGTATCGCCCGATCAATATCGCAGCGAGCCACCCGACCAATCCAACCGGCCAGGACCTGACGCTGGAACGCCGTCGCGTTGCAGAGGTCGGACCGCGCTACTTCTTCCAGGAGACGAACACTTTCCGCGTCGTCGCTGGAATCAAGGGCAGGCTGGCCGATACCTGGGACTGGTCGGCATCGCTGAACTGGGGCCGCAACACCGGTATCGACGGGATGACCAACATTATCAACCTCGACCGCGTCGACGCGACCCTGAATGCCGCCACCTGCGGCAAAAGCCCGACGGCCGCACCTTGCGGTAACTACCTCGGCTATGGAAACCTCAGCCCGGCTGTCCTCGATTACATCCACTTCACCACGCGCGACCACGGCGGCAATGACCAGAAGAGCTTCAATGCCAGCGTCAGCGGCGAGCTGTTCTCGCTGCCGGCCGGCCCGGTCGGTTTCGCCTCCGGCTTCGAGTACCGCCGCGAGCAGGGCTGGCGCGATCCCGACAGCCTGATCGTCTCGGGCGCCGCCAACACGCCCGCTATGGATCCGATCGCCGGCGAGTACAGCGCACGCGAGATCTTCGCCGAGCTGTCCGTTCCGCTGCTGGCGAAGCTGCCGATGGTGCAGTCGCTGAACCTGAATGCCGCTGCGCGCTACTCCGATTACAGCCTGTTCGGCTCCCAGGGCACCTACAAGCTCGGTCTGGACTGGCAGGTCATCCCGTCGCTGAAGATGCGTGCGAACCGCTCGACCGCGTTCCGCGTTCCCAACGTTCCCGAACTGTTCGGTGGCGTGTCCGAAGGTAATCTGACGACGACCGACCCATGCAACAACTGGAATACCATGGACCCGAATTCGGCGGTCTACAAGAACTGCCAGGCATCCGGCGTGCCCGTGGGCTTCCGACAATTCGGTCCGTCGATCCTGACCACCGGCGGGGGTAACCCGAATCTGGAACCGGAAGAAGCCGACACCTTCACGGTGGGCGCGGTATGGACACCAGTGAAATCGCTGACCCTGACGCTGGACTACTTCAACATCGAAATCGACAATGCGATCGAAACCGTGCCTGGGTCGACGAAGCTGTCGGTGTGCTACAACTCGCCGGGGCTGAGCCACATCTTCTGCCACCCGTCCAGCTTCACCCGCGATCCCCGTACCGGCGAGATCAATTTCCTGTCATCCCAGCCGGCCAACGCGGCTCAGCAGCGGGTGTCGGGCATCGACTTCGGCGCGTTGTATGACTTCTCGCTGTTCGGCTGGACCTCGTCGCTGCAGGCTGATGTTTCGCGCCTGAACCGCTTCGACGTCGCGCCGTTCCCTGGTGGCGACGTGATCGAATACGCGGGCAAGATCACCGGTGGCCGCGGCAGCTACGCGAAATGGCGTTCGACCGCGTCGCTGACCATGGCGAGGGGGCCGTGGTCGGGGTCCTACACGGTCCAGCACATCGGAAAGGCTGACGATATCAATGCCGCGCCGGAAGACATCGGCGCCCGTGCGCCGAGCGTCCTCTATCACAACGCCAGCGTCAAATACGCCTTCAGCAAGGCGATGGCGCTCTCGTTTGGCGTCGACAACCTGTTCGACAAACGTCCGCCGTATATCCAGAGCTGGACCGACGGGAATACCGACACGATGACCTACGACCTGCTTGGACGCCGCTGGCATGTTCGCCTCGGCTACAAGTTCTGACCGCCGGCCGTGATATAAAGCCGGTCGTTCCGATCCCGGCCCGTCGCGCGGGCCGGGTTACTCACTTCACTGTCAATACTATGCAATCAGCTTTCTGGGTGCGCCGCGCCCATAAATGGATCGGACTGGTCATCGGGGTGCAGGCCCTGTTATGGATGATCAGCGGCCTGTACATGGTCGTGGTACCGATCGATGTGATCCATGGCGACCACCTGGCGCACGTGCCGACCGAACAGCTCGAGCCGTCCAGCCCTCGCATCACGCAGGCACAGCTCCATGCGGACCATCCGGGCATCACGTCGGTCCGTATGAAGCGCCTGCTCGGCAAGGAGGTCTACGAAATCAAGCAGGGCAAGACGACGAGCCTGATCGATGCGGCGAGCGGCAAGACCATCAGTCCACTCGACCGGGACAGCATCGCAGCGCTGGCCGACGCCGCCTACGTGGGGGAGGGCAGCATTCGCGGCATCGAGTGGGTCACCAAGGCTCCGCAGGAGGTCGGCGCGCGGCCGGTGCCGCTGTGGGCCGTGCACTATGACGAGCCAGGCAAGAGCACGCTGTACTACTCGCCGTATTCGGGCGACCTGGTCGCACGGCGTCATGAACTGTGGCGATGGTTCGACTTCGTGTGGATGTTCCACATCATGGATTATGAAGAGCGCGAAAACGTCAACAATACCCTGCTGCGGGTCGCGTCGATCAGCGGCCTGGCATTCGCCTTGAGCGGCGTGTGGCTGCTCTTTTACAGCTTCCAGAGGAGGAAGGAAGCATGAGCCACTGGATGAGAAAGCTGCACAAGTGGGTTGGACTGATCATCGGGATCCAGTTCCTGCTATGGATGTCGAGTGGCGTGATGATGAGCCTGCTCGATGCGAACAAGGTGCAGGGACGCGAGTTCCGCATCAAGCCGCCGGCGCCTGCCGCCTGGCCCGCGAATGTACTGGCCCCGGAAGCGGTACTGGCCGCGAGCACTGACAAGGTCATGGCGATCACTTCCGGCTGGCTGCTCGAGCGGCCGGTGTACCGGCTCCAGAACGACAAGCGCAGCTGGCTGGTCAGCGCGACCGACGGCCGCACCGTGTCGGTCGACGCGCCGCTCGCACAGGCGATCGCGAGCGCTTCGTATTCCGGCAGCGGGAAGCCGGCAATGCCTCGCCTGCTGAACTATTCGCTGGAGGCGCGGGCACACAAGGAACCCGTATGGCGCGTCGACTTCGCCGATGCGGACGACACGACGGTCTATGTCTCCAGCGTTTCCGGTAACGTGCTCGAGCACCGCAACAGCACCTGGCGGCTGTTCGACATCTTCTGGATGCTCCACATCATGGACTACAGTGAGCGCATCAATTTCAACAACCCGCTGCTGGTGTCGAGTGCGATCGGCGGCCTGTGGATGGCCTTGAGCGGCGTGTGGCTCCTGTGCACCAGCGTTCGCCTGGCCGAGTTCGTGCCGGCGCGCTGGCGCAGGCAGCGCCGCGTGAACCTGCTCGGCGGCGCCGGGCAAGTGGCGCGTTCGATCGATGCGGCCGAAGGCGACACCGTGTTCCGCGCACTTGCGCGTTCGGGCCTGCAGCTGCCGTCGAACTGCGGGGGCGGTCAAAGCTGCGGCCTCTGCGAAGTCCGCTGCATCGGCCAGGCGCCCGAGCCCACGGCTGCCGACCGGGCCTTGCTGTCGCCGCAGAAGCTCGCGGCGGGTTACCGGCTCGCGTGCAACCTTCCGGTGAAGCGCAGCCTCGACATCGAGGTAGCCGACACCGCCGCGCTGGAGGAAGAGTACGCCGCCACGGTCACCGGGATCAAGGCGCTGACCCCGTTCCTGCGCGAGATCACGCTGCGGCCGCAGCGTCCGATCGACTGCCGGCCCGGCGCCTACGTGCAGGTGCACGTGCCGGCCTATGCGCGCGAGGCCAGTCACATCGACGTTCCGGAGCATCACCGCGAGGACTGGCGCGCCGTGGGTGGCTTGGCGCAACTGGTGAACGATGCGCCGGTGCGCCGCTGCTATTCGATCTCCGTTCCGGTCGAGCAGGTGGATGGCCAGCTGTCCTTCCTCGTGCGTTTCATGCCGGGGGATAGGCCAGGCCGGGGATGCGGCTACATGTACACGCTCAGGGAAGGCGACGAGGTCCGCTTCAGCGGCCCGTTCGGCGACTTCGCGCTCAAGCCCGGCAGCCGCGAGAAGGTGTTCATCGGCGGCGGGGCGGGCATGGCGCCTTTGCGCGCCATGATCCATGAACTCCTCTCGAAGGGCGCCGGCGAGCCGCTGCATTTCTGGTACGGCGCGCGCAGCCTGCGCGATGCGCCCTATGTCGGGGAGATGGAAGCGTTCGCCCGGGAGCACCTGAACTTCCGGTGGCACCTGGTGCTTTCGGAGGCGCCAGGCGAAGGAGGCGAACCGGTGCGCCTCGTGCACGAGGCGGTCCGCGACGGCCTGCTGCGCGGTCGCGGCGACATCGCTTCGCTCGACTTCTACGTTTGCGGTCCGCCAGCGATGCTGGACGCTACACGCAGGATGCTGCGCGAGATGGGAGTGCACGATGCGCAGGTCGCGTTCGACGATTTCAAGGTCTGACGCCCGACTTGGCCATCTGTGCTGACAGAAGACCAGCCAGGCCGGGACAGCAAGGCCTGGTCTGGTTGGGTTGCCGAGTGATAAGACACTCGGCGCCCCTCGGTCTGCTGCCCCGGCGAAACGTGTGCGCCGCACGTGTCGGATATGCTAGATTCGCCGCATGCGTTATAGGCTACGGACATTCTTATTGTGTCTCCTGTTCGTCTCTCTGCCGATACAAAGTATCGCCGGGGTCACGATGTTTCAGTGCGCCATGGCGAACGCTTCGCGCGCTGGTGCTAGCACCGAGCCGGTCATGCACCCTGCGCATGACATGCAGGCAGCAATGGCGGACAGCGGTATGCAGGACGATATGTCGATGGCTTCTGCCAGCAGCACGATGTCCGACGACGACTGCGAAAGCATGGGAAGCCACAAGTGTTCGAGCTGCGGAAAATGCTCCGGATGCTGTATCGGCAGCTATGCCCCTCCGCCCGTGGTAACCGTAGCAGCCGCGCAGGCTCCTGCGCAGATCGTACACCCCCAGTCTTCCCCTTCCTTCACCGGGCCGGTTCCGGCCCGACTCGATCGACCTCCTAGAGCCGCACTGTTACTTTTGTCGTGACATGGAGCAGCGCGCCTGTGTGGCGTGATGTTCGCTCGGCTCCCCCTTTCCTGCCGTAGGCCTCACGCCTTCCATTTCGCGCATTTCCGGAAATCTTTGATGCGGACATTCGATGCGCGGACCGGCGCATCCTGCTCGCGCGTCGAAAGCAGGTGTTTATTTCCTCATTGGAGACTGATATGAATGTGTTGGAACTGGATACCAATTGCCAGAGCAGTTGGCGCCGCCGTTTTCTGAAGGGACTCGGCGCAGCGGCCGGGCTCGCCGGGCTGAGCCCGCGCCTGTTGTTCGCGCAGCAAAGCGACCGAGGCGCATTGCGGGGAACCGAGTTCGACCTGATTATCGGGCCCACGCCCGTCAACTACACCGGCGCCGACCGGATCGCCACCGCGGTCAATGGCCAGGTGCCGGCACCGACGCTGTACTGGAACGAAGGCGACACGGTGACGATCCGTGTCACTAACCGCCTGCCGACGGTCAGCTCGATCCACTGGCACGGCATCCTGCTGCCCGCTGACATGGACGGTGTACCGGGCCTGAGTTTCTCCGGTATCGCCCCAGGCCAGACCTTTACCTACCGGTTCGAGGTGAAGCAGACGGGAACCTACTGGTATCACAGCCATTCGGGATTCCAGGAGCAAACCGGGCTGTACGGTCCGATCGTCATTCTCCCGAAAGGGGGGGAGCGGGTCCGCGCTGACCGGGACTACGTCGTCATGCTCTCGGACTGGACCGATGAGAAGCCTGAACGTGTGATGGCCAACCTGAAGAAGATGAGTGACTTCTTCAACAACAAGCAGCCGACCTTCGGCGAGTTCGTACAGGACATCCGGCGCATGGGATTCGCGGCCGCAGTCGACAAGCGCAAGATGTGGAACCAGATGCGCATGATGCCGACCGACTTCAGCGATGTGACGGCTAGCAGGAACATCAGCGGCGCGCTGCGCTATCTGATCAACGGGGCGACCGCGGAGAAGAACTGGACGGGGATTTTCCGGCCCGGCGAGAAAGTGCGGCTTCGGTTCATCAATGGGGCCGCCACCACGATCTTCGACGTCCGCATTCCCGGATTGAAGATGACGGTGATTTCCGCGGACGGACAGGATGTGGAACCGGTTGCGGTCGACGAATTCCGCATATCGGTTGCCGAAACCTACGACGTAATTGTCGAACCGGTCGAAGACCGGGCCTACACGCTCTTCGCCCAATCGATCGGGCGGTCGGGATCGGTACGCGCGACGCTCGCCCCGCGTCCCGGCATGCAGGCCCCGGTGCCCGACATCGATGAAGCGCAGTGGCTCACGATGGTCGACATGATGGGCGCCATGGCCACGGGAGGCGTGCATGGTGCGCACGGAGCAGCCATGCCGGGCATGAACCACGGCCTGGCAGCGGCGCCAGCTGCGGCAGCGGCAGCGGCAGCGCACAACATGCATTCGATGCCCCACGGCGAGACACAGCAGACAATGCCGGTGCAAGGCCCGCACGCAGGCCATGCGCAGATGGCGTCCCCGGCAGCCGGCCCCAGGCAGCCGCCCAAGGTGACCCACGCGCGCACCGAATACGGTCCTGGCGTCGACATGCGCGTCGACATGCCCAGGACGAACCTGGACGACCCCGGCGTGAACCTGCGCGACAACGGCCGCAGGGTGCTGACCTATGCCGACCTGCGTACCATCGGCGGGCCCGTCGACCCGCGCGAACCGGCCCGCGAGATCGAGCTGCACCTGACCGGGAACATGGAGCGCTTCATGTGGTCGTTCGACGGCCAGAAGTTCTCGGAGTCCCTGCCCATCCACTTCCGGCATGGCGAACGCCTGCGGGTCGTCCTGGTGAACGACACGATGATGAATCACCCGATCCACCTGCATGGCATGTGGAGCGAGCTCGAGTCGGAATCGGGCCAGTTCCAGGTCCGCAAACACACCATCAACGTGCAACCAGCTCAGCGCGTCAGTTTCCGCGTGACCGCCGACGCGCTCGGGCATTGGGCGTTCCACTGTCATCTCATCTATCACATGGAAGCCGGTATGTTCAGGGAGGTCGTCGTATCATGAAAAACCAGTTCAAGCGGCCGATTCCCTACACATTGGCACTCGCCTTGCTGCTGTCGAAAAACGCCTGGGCGCAAACGGATCCGGCCTCGGCAGGAAGCAACCAGTCGCGGGCGGCGCCCACGCGCGAGCAGTCTGCAGTCGATCATGCCGCAATGGGACATGGTAGCCCCGCGTCCACAAACAGCACCACTGCGCAGGAAACGCCAGCCCACCCACAGTCGGGTGCCCATACGAAACAGGCCACGGCGAAGCGCTCTGACAAGCCGGGCAAGAAGCAATCCGTCCAGTCCGGGCAGAAAGACCAGCCCCAGGAGCAGCACAGTGGCCATTCCGGACACACCATGCCTGCACAGCCAGCGGCAACGCAAGCACCAGCGGCATCCGGGCAGACACAACCAGTCGACCACGCAGCGATGGGACACGGCAGTCCCGCTCCTGCCGAAAGCACGCCCGCACAAGGCGCTCATGCAGGCCATGCCATGCCTGTACAGCCGCAACCTGCTCACCAGCAGGGGCAGGCCGGAACGGCGCAGGCGCCCGTCATGGATCATGCGGCGATGGGCCACCCGGCCGCAGGTGCAGCGCCGGCCATGCGCACCCACGCGGGAAGGGCGCAAACGGGCCAGGCCAGCGGCGGGCACGACATGCAGATGGGCCGGATGCAGGGTGGACCGCCGCCGGCCGATGCGCGCGACCCCAGCGCCTATAACGAAGGCACACAGTTTGCGCATCTTGGCAACCACGAGATGAACGATAACGCGCCCTTCTGGAAAGTCCTGGTGGACAAGGCCGAGGCAGCCAAGGGCGATGGCGAGCGCGGACAGAATGTCGAGCTCGAGGCCTGGTACGGCAACGACTATAACAAGGCCTGGGTCAAGGTCGAGGGAGAACGGCGGGGCGGGACGCTGGAAGCGGCGCGCACCGAGCTGCTGTGGGACAGGGCATTCGCGACCTTCTGGAGTACCCAGCTCGGCATCCGGCACGACAGCGGCGAGGGCAAGAGCCGGGACTGGCTCGCCTTCGGCGTGCAGGGCCTGGCGCCGTACTGGTTCGAGACCGAAGCCACAGCCTACTGGCGCCCGGGAAGCGGCCTTGCCGCGCGGCTCAACGCCAAGTACGAGGTCCTGTTCACACCGCGCCTGATTCTCGAACCCGAGATCGGCGCCAACCTGTACAGCCGCGCCGACCCGGAGCGCGGGACCGGAAGCGGGCTCTCGGACATCAATGCAGGCCTGCGCCTGCGCTATGAAATCACGCGCCAGTTCGCACCCTATGTCGGGGTGACCTGGAACAGGCAGTTCGGAAGGACCGCGGACATCACGCGGCAGCGTGGAGGAGATAGCAGCGAGGTGCAGGCTGTGGCCGGCGTCCGCTTCTGGTTCTGATCCCACGCGGAGCATCAGGATCGCCATTCGACGCACCACACAGGCGCGCGATGTCCTGGAAGGGGCGACCTGTCAATGAACTTCAAGGAGAAAGATCATGAACCAGAATCAGTTTCAATCGTGCATCCAGGCTTGTTACGACTGCGCCCAAGCATGCGACACCTGCGCCGCAGCCTGCCTGCAGGAGCCGGACCCGAAAATGATGGCCCGTTGCATCGAGCTCGACAATGAATGCGCGGCGATGTGCCGCCTGGCCGCGCAACTCATGAGCCGGTCGAGCGAGCACGCCATGCAGGTGTGCCAGCTATGCGCCGACATTTGTGAAGCCTGTGCGGACGAGTGTGCGCAGCACCAGGCGCAGCATTGCCAGGACTGCGCCGCGGCTTGCCGGCGCTGTGCCCAGGAGTGCCGCAGCATGGCCCAGTCGGGTTCCGGCGCCGGGACCTCCTCCGGCGCCCATGCGGCGTCCCACTGAGCGGGCAGGGCCGGCGTCCGCCGGCCTTTAGCAACGAGCAAGTCCAGTTTCAGGAGAACAGATTATGGCAACTAACATGAATGCAGCAAAGGAAAGATTGGATGCGCGCCTGCAGGACGCGGGCGAGCGCGCGCTGGAGCGGGTCGCGGCGCAGCAGTCGCGGTTCGACGGCATTTCGTTCGACTTCGACGCCGGCATGGCGCCCTATGATTACGCGATCCGTGTCGGCACCGGTTCCGCCAACGCATTCCTGGGTAGCGAAGCGCGCGACTACTTGTGGGGTCTCGGCGGGAGCGATTCCCTGGGCGGCGCCGCGGGGCAGGACAACCTGTTTGGCGATGCCGGCGCCGACTTGCTGGTCGGCGGCGACGGCGGCGACCGCCTGGTGGGCGGGATGGGCGACGACCGGCTGTTCGGCGGCGCGGATGCCGATGGGCTGATGGGTGGCATGGGCAACGATATCCTCGACGAGGGCGACGGTCATGGTGACCTGAACGGCGGAGCCGGCGACGACATCCTGATCGGCGGCCGCGGTGCCGACGCCTTTATGATTTCGCCCGACAGCGGGAATGACGTGATCCGCGATTTCACGGCCGGACCAGGCATGTTCGACCACCTGGCGATCAATGGCCTCCGCTGGGGTGACCTGTCCTTCGCCGATACGGCCGACGGCGTCAGGATCAGCTGGGAGGGCGGCTCGGTGCTCCTGAACCGGGTGACGAAGGTCGAGCTGTCGCAGGACGACTTCATGTTCGCCGATTCTCCCGAGCTTCCTCCGGCCTCGCGCCCGGCGGACGGGCCCGCGCCGGAACGCCCGACCATGAGCCAGGAAGGCCCCGCGATCACCGGGTCGGACCGGGCGAACCCCGCGTTCGACCGTATCGCCGACGCCATGCTCCGGCGCGACACTCCGGTCAGCTTCGACTTCACCGGCGACGAGCGCTACACCGTCAAGGTCGGCACAGAAGACGCCGACGGGTTCAATGGCGGTGCAAGCTGGGACCAGCTGTTCGGGCGCGACGGCGATGACCGGCTGTCCGGTAACGGCGGCAACGACGTCCTCCAGGGAGACGCCGGCAACGACCAGCTGGACGGCGGTGCGGGCTCCGACAGGCTCGACGGCGGCATGGGCAACGATCGGCTGACCGCCGGCGACGGGGAAGACGAGGTGATGGGGGCGGAAGGCGACGATACGATCGACGCCGGCGCCGGCCACGACATGATCGAGGGCGGTATGGGCAACGATACCATCCGCGGCGGTACGGGCGCCGATGCCTTCATGGTGATGCCCGACAGCGGCCACGATATCGTACTCGACTTCGAAGCTAGGGGCGCGGCACAGGGCGCCTTCGATCACATCGCATTCATCGACATCCTGCCGGAGCAGGTATCGGTACGGGACCTGGACGCCGGTGCGCTCATCGCCTGGGATACCGACGGCGATGGCTCAGCGGACGGTTCGGTACTGCTGCAGGGGGTCTACAAGATTGACCTGCGGCAGTCCGACTTCATGTTCAATGAAGAGCCGGCGTTCATCGCAGGGATCAGTACCTTCGGATCCGATTACATTTTCTGATGCGGTGCCTGCCGGACCGGTAAGGTCCGGCAGGAAGGCGGGCAGCAGTCGCCCGCCTTCCAAATGTCACTTTGCCTTGCGTGAAGACCAGTGCACGTGCACGATCGACCAGCCGTCGCCCTTCTTCTCGAGGACGGCCGTGCCTGTGCCGAACACGTGAACCGGTTGGCCGCGCGAGGTTCCGGTCGTTTCGGTTTCTTCCCAGACGATGGCGGTGTTGCCATCGATGCGCTCGGTCTGCTTCAGTACTTTCCGGGTCGAGCTCTTGGCGAACTGCATGTCGCCGCCGAGGTGGTGGCTCGCATATTCGTCGCGCGAGCGCTCGACATAGCCTGCTTCGTAGATCGCAATCTCGGGAGACAGCAGCGCGAGCGCCTTCGCCTTGTCGCCGCTGACAAGCGCTTCATGGAAAGCTGCAAGGGTTTCCTTCGGGGAGGCAGCGAAGCTGCTCGCGTGGATTCCGAGCAGGCCGGTCGCGAGGATGGTGGCTGCCAGTGAGTTCTTGAACATGTGTGCTCCTTGGTATAGCTATTGTTCAGGATGCCATAGGTGGCGAGGTTGAGGTCAGGAAGGCCGCTGCGATGAGCACCGCCACCAGGACGATTGCCTCGACCTGGAGGATGCGCGCAAACCGTCCGCTTGCAGCGCGTGCCTCTTGCCCTTGCTGTTGCAGGGAGCGCAGTAGGGAAGGCATGACGACGAAGCGATTGAACCCGCCAAGCGCCGCCGCACAGAGGACAAGCCCGATCTTGATGAGCAAGGTCGTGCCGTAAGGATTGCCGAACAGGTTCGCAGGGGTTTCCAGCACGCGCCAGGTGCTGATCGCACCGGTCACGAAAATGCCCACCAGGGCGACGGTCGCGCTGCGCGACAGGGCGTCGACGTAGGCGGCGCAGTCGGCCCGGCTGCCGGATGCGGCATCAGGCAAGACCCGTAGGGTGATCAGGCCCGCCACGATCACTTCGCCCACCCAGATGCTGATCAACACAAGGTGGACCCAGTCGACCGCGACGGCCCAGGTGAAGTCGCCGGCGGCACCGGCGTGGCTGACCATGCTGCGGCTGTAGAGCAGCACGCCGATCGCCCCGATACGGAGCGCGGACATCGCTGCAGTTGCCTGGAAGCGCGCCCCGGCAGCGGAGACAGCCCCCGCCACGACGAGCGCGGCGGCACCGATCAGCCACGCGAGGCCGAAGTGCGTCGCCGTGATGAGCGACCGCACTGCGGGCAATGCTTCGGCGAGCGGGACTTCGGCCATCGACGCCGCCTCGATCCACAGAATGGCGGCATAGGCCACCATCGCCGCCCCGGTTCCCGCCAGCAGGGCCGTACGCAGACGCGGCAGCATGGCGCGCGACCACGGGGAGGTCCTGGTGCGTAGCCAGAGCGTTGCGGCGCTCGCGCCAACGAGTATGGCCACGGACAGGTTCAGAAAAGCGGTGACGGCGCGTTGGGCGGACGCGAGATCCGACTCCAATTACTTCACCCGGAACGAGAATTCGCCCTTGACCTTGTGCCCGTCGCGGGTGACGGTTGTCCACTGCACTCGGTAAGCACCCGAGTGCAGTCCGGGCGTCGTGGCGATCAAGGCCTTTGCGTCGGCGGGATCGGCAGCGATCTTCGACGGCTCCACGACCGCCCCTTTTTCGTCGACCAGCTTGACCTTGCTGAAGGGCAGTTCCAGCGGCTCGTTGAATTGCAGGCGCACCTGTGCCGGTGCGGGGCTCACGACGCTGTTGGCCTGTGGGGACGAAGCCTCCAGCTTGGCGTGGGCCAGCGCAGCTGGAGCGGCGATCGTCGCCACGGCCGCGGCTGCCGCAACCATGAGGTTCTTCATGTTCATTTCTTTCTCCTAAATGTCCTGAGCGCTGGGCGCGCGGGTAGGTGTGTGAGGGCAAGCTTATCTTTACTGCGCTTTCTGCATCTGTACGATGGTCACGGCACCGTTCACCCGATCGGCTGCGAACTTGACCTTGTCGCCCACCTTGACCAGATCGAGCATGCTTGCGTCCTTGACGCGCAGAACCATGGTCATCGCGGCCATGTCGAGGTTCTTGATTTCGCCATGGCGCAGGGTGATCTTGCCGGCCTCTTTGTCGATCTTCTTGACTTCGCCATCAGTCAGCTCTGCCGCAGCAGCCGTCACATGGCCAGCATGGGAGGCATGTGCGCCGTGCGAGCCGTGTCCTGCATGGGAGTCCTGCGCGAATGCGACGGAGCTTGCGGCGGTCATCACGATGGCCAGGGTCAGTTTCGAGAATGCGTTCATGGTGTTTCCTTTCCTTGAGTCGGTTCAGTTGTAGTGTTTGAAAACCTTGGTCTTGCCATTGGCTTGCACCAGCAAGACGTCGAACGGGTCCTTGCGCGGTCCTTCCATACCTGGGGAGCCGAGCGGCATGGCCGGGACGGCCAACCCCTTCGCCTTCGGCTTTTCGGCCAGCAGCCGCTTGATGTCGCTCGCCGGCACGTGCCCTTCGATCGCATAGCCCTGCACCATCGCGGTGTGGCACGAGCCCAGCTCGTTGGGGATGCCACCTCGTTCGCGGTAGTCCGACGGGTTGGCGACGTTCGACACCTTGGGCGCGAAACCATTGGCCTTCAGGTGATCCACCCAGGCCGCGCAGCAGCCGCAGGATTCACTCTTGAAGACCTCGATGACCGGGGCAGCCGCCATCGCAAACATGGGTGTGCACAACGCAGCGGCGAGTGCGGCCTGACGTAACAATCGGTTCACGAGACACTCCTTTCGTACTCTGGTTGGGTCGTACTTTAGTTAGTGATGGCCCTGGTGGCCAGTCGGCTTACGAACGGTTACCTCGACGTCCGCAGGCTTCGTGGCAGGCATGGACTGGCCGCCCGCATTCTGGTTGCGGACCGCCGCTGGCGGCTCGCCCTTCCATTCGTAGGCAACCGTCCCGGCCGGGTGCTTGTACCAGCCCGGATCCTTGTAGTCGCCTGGCTTCTGGTCCTTGCGCACCTTCAGCACGGTGAACATGCCGCCCATTTCGACGCCGCCGAACGGGCCCTGGCCCGTCATCATCGGCAACGTGTTGTCCGGCAGCGGCATTTCCATGTCGCCCATCGAACCGCCTTTATCGCCCATGACCATGTAGTCAGGTACCAGCTTGGTGATTTTCTCGGCCACGCCGCGGTGATCCACGCCGATCAGGGTCGGGACGTCGTGGCCCATGGCGTTCATGGTGTGGTGCGACTTGTGGCAGTGGAAGGCCCAGTCGCCCGGCTCGTCTGCGATGAACTCGATGGCGCGCATCTGGCCCACGGCGACGTCGGTCGTGACCTCCGGCCAGCGCGACTCCGGACGGGTCCAGCCGCCGTCGGTGCCTGTCACTTCAAACTCGTGCCCGTGCAGGTGGATCGGGTGGTTGGTCATCGTCAGGTTGCCCACGCGGATGCGCACGCGGTCGTTCTGGCGCACGTTCATCGTGTCGATGCCCGGGAAGGCGCGGCTGTTGAAGGTCCAGAGGTTAAAGTCCAGCATCTCGTTCACGCGCGGCGTGTAGCTCCCCGGCTCGATGTCGTAGGCGTTCAGCAAGAACACGAAATCGCGGTCGACCCGGTGGTGGGCCGGATTCTTCGGATGCGTGACCCAGAAGCCCATCATGCCCATCGCCATCTGGACCATCTCGTCCGCGTGCGGGTGGTACATGAAGGTGCCCGGGCGGCGGGCGACGAACTCATACACGAAGGTCTTGCCCGGCTGGATGCCGGGCTGGTTCAGGCCGGTGACGCCGTCCATGCCGTTGGGCAGGCGCTGGCCGTGCCAGTGGATGCTGGTGTGCTCCGGCAGTTTGTTGGTCACAAAGATGCGGACACGATCGCCCTCGACCACTTCGATGGTCGGGCCCGGGCTCTGACCGTTATAGCCCCACAGGTTGGCCTTCATGCCCGGCGCGATTTCGCGCACCACGGGTTCGGCGATCAGATGGAACTCCTTGACGCCGTTGTTCATGCGCCAGGGCAGCGACCAGCCGTTCAGGGTGACGACCGGGTTGTACGGGCGGCCGTTGGGTGGCGGCGGAGGCGGCTGGGTGGCCGCGCTGGTCATGATGGGCGCTTCGGGCAGGGTGGCCGCGCCGGCGCGGCTCACCAGGCCGGCGCCAACCAGTGCAGCGGCGCCAGTGAAAAAATCTCGACGAGAACTCATTACTTGTTTCCTTGTTTAGTGTGCTGGGGCAGCGGCTTCAGCGCTTGCGCCGCCGGCCATGCGGGCCGTGGCGCCGCCCGTACCGTTGATGGCAGCCTGCAGGTCGGTGTCGGCAATCCAGTAGTCGCGCTGCGCTTCGATGGCCGCATTCACTCCACTGATCTGCGCGCGCGCATCGGCCAGCAGCTCGAACACGCTCATGAGCATCCCGTTGTAGCGCAGCAGGGTCTCTTCCGAGATCTTCTTGCGCAGCGGGACGATCTCGTCACGGTAGTGCTTCGCCACGTCGTAGCTGGTCCGGTAGGCGGAATACGCTTCCCGCACCTGGGACCTGGCCGAGATGGCGGTATCGGCGGTGCGATGAACCGACTGCATGTAGAGCGCCTCGGCCTTCGCGATGCGGGCGCCGCCCCAGTCGAACAGCGGCAGGGCAAGCTCGATCTCGTAGCCGTTCTCGCGCGGTTCGCCGGATTTGCTCGCGTTCACGTACCCGGCCTCGAGCACGTTGACGAAGCCGGTGGCCTTCGACAGGCCCAGCGCGCGCGCCGTCGCTTGGGTGCTTAGCTTCGCCAGCTGGACGTCCAGACGCTGCTGCATCGCGAGCGCTTCGATACTGCCGGGTTCGCGCGGCGCGCCTGGCAGATCGGGAAGCCTGTCTGGCAGCTGGAAAGCGACGTTCGCGCCCCAGACGCCCATCAGCCTTGCCAGCTGCTCGCGTGCGGCCATCGCGTTGTGGCGCGCACGCGCGAGCTGCGTGGTGGCTTCGGCGGAGAATGCCTGCTCGCGCGCCTGGTCGAGAGCGCTCAGGTTACCAACCTTGGCCATGCGCGTTGCCAGTTCGGCGCTCGCCTGCGCGGCCTCGCGCACCTGCTCGGCGTAGCGGGCGGACTGCGCGGCCGCGACCGCATTGAACCAGGCCTTGCGCGTGTCCGCAGCAGTGCGAACCGCTTCGGTAGCGGCAACGAGCTTCGCACTTTCGAATCGGCGCCCTTCGATGTCCCGGCGCAGCGGGATCGTGATCAGTCCGACCAGATCGAACATGACGCTGCGTTCGATCTCGGTTTCCTCGTGACCCTTCATGCGGCCAAAGCTGAAGGACGGGTTGGCCATCCGGCCGGCCTGTACCAGGTCGGCTTCGGCAACGCCCAGTTCGGCAAGCGACGCACGCAGGCCACGGTTGTTGAGCAGGGCGACGCGCACTGCATGATCGGCAGTCAGGGGCTGCTTCAGCAGCGCGGACAGTTCCTCCTGCGCTTCGGTTTCCGCACTCGTACCGCGCGGCAGACGGATATCCTGGCCGATGCGCTCGGTGGTCATGGACGACACGGCGTCGAGGCCCCCGTCCTTGGAGAAGGTGGCGCAACCGCCGAGCGTGAGGGCAATGGCGCCGATCACGATACTGCGAAGGGCTGGGTGTTTTTGTATTGTTCTCATCGGCTTCGACTCAATGATGCTTGTGTTGATCCTTGGATGGGGCGACCGGTGGCGCCTGGCGTGCCGCGTCGTTGGCAGGTGCGGGGACCGGCGCGGCAGCAGGGGCGGAGTGGCTGCCGTGGCCGGCGTGACCTGCCTGGCCCGCAAGGGCATCATTGGCAGCGCGCCAGGCCTTGTCTGGCGTCTGGTTGTTGTTCGCGGGCGGGACGTGGCCGGTAAGCACGGATTCATACACGGTCGCAGGAACGGCAACGGACGGATCGGTCGGGTCGGGCGTGCGGTTGGACTGCTGGGCTTGGGCTCCAAGCGCAGCAGCGGACAGGGCGGCAAAAGCAGCCCACAGCTTGAGTTTCATATTTCAATCCTCGAAATCGGTCATGAGGTGCGCGGGAGCACCAAACTCCAAGGCGCTTCGCTGCCGCGGCTAGGTGCCGGCACGAAGGCTTGGTCGATTAAGCGGATTACTGCCGGGGAGGGCGTTGAAGGCCGTCGGGGATGAAACCGGCGACAAGGTCGGCAGGGGCGACGATAACCGCCTCAGATCCGTCAAAGCTGGGAACCGAGAGCGAAGAAGAGGGAGGAGCAACGGCACCAATACAGAATGCCGAGCATGCGCTGCAAGAGGAGTGCGAAAGCTTCCCTGCCTTGGTATCGGAAGCATCGCCGTCAGCTGCGGTCTCGGCGGAATCCATGGCGTGCACTCCATGGTGGGCATGCGAATCATCGGCGGCAGCGTGCGACGCGTGGTCGGCCATTTCTGCCGCGTTGGATTGCTGCTGAACCGGTGCGCAGGACATGCTGACGGACGCAGCCACCGCGTGCAGCGGAAGTGCGGCCATCAGGAGCCATACCAGCAATGTCGTGAGCAGACGGTTCATAGGTGCGGCGAGTATAGCACGACAGTTTTCGCGTTGTAACAGGTTTAAGCCTGAGCAAAGTCCGTCGGAGCCCCTCAATTTGTAGCTAAACGTAAGTTTGCGGTGCGCCTCTGAACGCTTGCAGTGCATGGGCAATGAAGCATCGCGGCAGTCTGGGTTTGAAGACAACAGCAAAGGCCTGACCTTGTCGATAATTGGGGGCGGGCGGCTGCCGAGAATGACCTTGGCCGCGATTGCATGACGCTAGTCCCTGGATCAGAGTTCTGCGACACCAATTCGCTTGAAGGAGCGGTGCCCACATTTTGAGGACACCGCCGGCGTTCACCCTTTGAACCCGGGATTGGTCAAGATTCCCGCGGCGGGAAGCCAGCCTCACGAAGCGCTTCGGCGATCTGAGCCCGTGGTGCGGAGGTTTCAACTGTAACGAGCCGCGCCGGTGGATCGGTAGCGACAACCGCATGCGCATCGACCGACTGGATGGCCTTGGTGACGCTACGCGCGCATCCGCCGCAGGTCATGTCGTCAAGAAGAAATTGCATGATAAAACTCCTTTTTCAATGTGAACCGTCAGCATAAGGGTTGCCACGGTTGGAAGGTCAAGCGTCCCGCCTCGTCGCCACGCCGGCGCCGGTAAGCCCAGGATTAAAGGCTCGCTCTGGCCGGGTGCCGCTGCAACGCACCGGTGCGCTGATCTGGCTCCTCAGGATTGTCGCCCGGCAGCGCCAGGTTGGCCAGGATGGGACAATCGGGGCGCTCATCACCGGCGCAGCAGCTGACCAGCATTCCCAGGGTGTCGACCATCTGCTGCATGGCCGCCATCCGTCGCTGCAGGTCGAGGATATGTTCCTGCGCCAGGCGCTTGACGTCCGCGCTGTGCCGCGACTTGTCGTTCCACAGGCTGAGCAGGTCGCTGATCTCCGCGACTGAGAACCCCATGTCGCGCGCGTTACGGATGAAGTGCAGGCGGTGGATGTCCGACGAAGTGTATGCCCGGTAGCCGGAGTGGGTCCGGCTGGCCGGAGGAATCAGGCCGGTCTGTTCGTAGTAACGAATCATCTTGGCCGATACTTTTGATGCCTTGGATGCTTCTCCGATATTCATCGTCATTCTCCTTTCTTATCCAGCGGTGCCGCCGGACGCCATCATCGGTGCCTGGAACTGGCGCAGACGCAAGGCATTGCCCAGCACGAAGACGCTGGACAGGGCCATGGCGCCGGCCGCAAAGACCGGGGACAACAACAGGCCGAAGGCGGGATACAGCGCGCCCGCAGCTACGGGAATCAGGGCCGTGTTGTACGCGAAGGCCCAAAACAGGTTCTGTCGAATGTTACCGATGGTGGCCTTCGACAGGGCGATGGCGTTCGGGACGCCCTGCAGGCTTCCCGACATCAGCACGACGTCGGCCGATTCGACAGCAACATCGGTGCCGGTGCCAATGGCCAGCCCGACGTCCGCTTCCGCAAGGGCCGGCGCGTCGTTGATGCCGTCTCCGACGAAGGCGACCCGGCCATGGGCGAGTTTCAGGCGCTGCACCGCTTCCACTTTTCCTGCCGGGAGCACCTCGGCCACAACATCGTCAATGCCCAGGCGTCGCGCGATCGCTTCCGCCGTGCGCCGGTTGTCGCCGGTGATCATCGCCACTTTCAGGCCCAGTCGGTGCAGCGCCGCGATGGCCGCCGGCGTCCCGGCCTTGATCGGATCCGCCACCGCGATGATGGCGGCCAGACGCCCGTCGATGGCGGCATACAGCGGCGACTTGCCTTCGCTGCCCAGACGCTCGGCGGTATCGGCGAAGACGCCGACGTCCATGCCCAGCGAGCGCATGTAGCGGTCGGCGCCGACCTGAACCTCGACCCCGGCTAGCGCGGCGCGCACGCCCATCCCGGTTACGGAGTCGAAATCGGCCAGCGCGGGCAGTGCAATCCCTTCCGAAGTCGCCGATTCGACAATGGCACGGGCGATCGGATGCTCCGAACGTGACTCCACTGCGGCAACCTTCGCCAATACCTCGGTGCGGTCGAATCCATGCGCGACCTCGAGATCGGTCAGGGCAGGGCGCCCCTCGGTCAGGGTGCCGGTCTTGTCGAGCGCCACGATCCTGGCATCCTTGAGCAGCTGGAGCGCTTCGCCCTTGCGGAACAGGACGCCCATCTCCGCCCCACGTCCGGTACCCACCATGATCGAGGTCGGGGTAGCCAGGCCCATAGCGCAAGGGCAGGCGATGATCAGCACCGCCACGGCGTTGACGATCGCGAAGCTCAGCGCCGGGGAAGGCCCGAAGGCGAACCAGGCCGCGAAGGTCAGCGCGGCGGCGAGCATGACGGCAGGGACGAACCACAGGGTGACCTTGTCGACCACGGCCTGGATCGGCAGCTTGGAACCCTGTGCCTGCTCGACCAGGCGGATGATCTGGGCCAACATGGTCTGCGCGCCGACTGCGGTGGCGCGCACCCTCAGGCTGCCCTGCTGGTTGACGGTGCCGCCCACGACGCTGCTGCCGGCGATCTTTTCGACCGGGACCGGTTCGCCGGTGATCATCGACTCGTCGACGTAGCTGCGCCCTTCAGTCACCTCGCCGTCGACCGGCACCCGTTCGCCGGGCCGGACCTCGACCAGTTCGCCAAGCGCGACCTCGGCCACCGGAATGTCGACGACACGGCCATCGCGCAGCACGTGGGCATCCCTGGCCTGCAGTCCGACCAGGCGTGTGATGGCTTCCGAGGTGCGGCCCTTGGCGCGGGCTTCGAGATAGCGGCCCAGCAGGATCAGCGCGACGATGACGGCCGCCGCTTCGTAGTACACGTTGACGGTGCCGGCAGGCAGCATGCCTGGCGCGAAGGTCGCGACGACTGAGTAGCCGAATGCGGCTGCCGTACCGACTGCGACGAGCGAATTCATGTCCGGCGCCAGGCGCAGCAGGGCGGGCAGGCCCTTCTGGTAGAAACGCCGGCCCGGAACGGCCAGCACCAGCGCGGTCAGCACGAACTGCAGGTACCAGCTGGCCTGCATGCCGATCGTTGCCATGATCCACTCGTGAACACCCGGAATCAGGTGCGAACCCATCTCGGCGGCAAAGACGGGCAGGGCGAGTACGCCGGCCAGGATCAGGTCGCGCTTCAGGGCCGCCTGCTCCGCGTCTTTCTTCTCCGCGGCTTCATCGTCGGCGCGCGCGGCGGCATCGACCGGCCGCGATGCATAGCCCGCCTTGTCGATCGCCGCCACCAGGCTTTCGACGCTGGCGACGCCGCGGACCGTGGCGCGCTCCGTAGCCAGGTTCACCGTCGCCTGTGCGACGCCCGGCACTGCAGCCAGTGCGCGCTCGACGCGGCCGACGCAGGAAGCGCAGGTCATCCCCTCCACCGCCAGTTCTACCGTGCTGGCTGGGACCTCGTAGCCGACCTTCTCGACGGCCTTGACCAGCGTCATCCGGTCGACGCTACCGGCCGGCCGGACTTCCGCCCGTTCGGTGGCAAGATTGACGGAAACACGTTCGACACCCGGCACCTTGGCCAGGGCCGCCTCTACCCGTCCCACGCAACTTGCGCAGGTCATTCCCTCGATGGGCAGGCTGATCGTAGTCGTGCCGCGTGCACTCGTCGTGCTGGTCAAGCTCATGGTTCGCTCCAAGCTTTAAATTTACACGCGATTAGTCTAAAGCTTGCCATCGTGGGAAGGTCAAGAGGGGCGCGACGGGACAACAGGAAAAATGTCGGCCGGGAGGATGCGGGGCGGCGTGGGACTTCTAGGTGTGGTACCGCACAGCGCGGTTGCATGCGTCTGTCGGTTGATGGCGCGAGCACGTGCGGCGAAGGGCGCTGCACGAACCAACACATCAAAAGGAGGCGGCGATGAAAACCGTTCAGTCGCGAGTTCTATCTGCAGTAGGCGCCGTTGCGCTGGTCCTTGGTGCGGCCGGAAGCGCGTTTGCCCAAGCCGGGCACGCTCAGCATGGCTCGGCTCCTGCAGCCGGCAACCAGCAGCATGCAGGGAGCGGCCACGAAATGATGCAGAGCATGGAAGCAATGCACCAGAAGATGTCGAGCATGAAAATGACTGGCGACCATGACCATGACTTCGCGATGATGATGCGCTCGCACCACCAGGCTGGCCTCGACATGGCGCGCGCCCAGCTCAAGAACGGCAAGGATCCAGAGATGCAGAAGATGGCAAAGAAAATAATCGCGGACCAGACCAAGGAAATCAAGAAGCTCGACGATTGGATGGCCAGGCATGATCGGTCCGGAAAATAGCAGGGGCGGCAAATAAGCTAAACAGCGCGTGCAGCGCGCCAAAGGCCGATGCTGATAGCCTTGGCACGTTGCACCGAATTCCTCCTGCGCCAGCGGAGATGACGGTGCTGTGCGATTTCCCGCCGTTTCAATCCGCTCCCCGTCCTGCGTTGACTGCACGCTTGCCCTCCCTCGCTGTCGGGTATAAGCACCTTCGCATACGCAGCCTCCATTTGCTCCCTGTGGAACTCGACTCGCCTGCGCGCGTCTGAGCTCATTAGCCGCTTGCCGCCCATGTTTCGGCCATCAGTGAAGCGAAAGCGGCGCCGTGGGGGCTCGACAGCATGCGACGGAACGCCTCGGCGTGCCGGCTTGGTAGTTCCCATCCATTGACCACCTAAACTTGCTCGTGGAGGGATGACATGG
Organism: Massilia sp. LC238; assembly: GCF_000735635.1. Taxonomy (NCBI): domain Bacteria; kingdom Pseudomonadati; phylum Pseudomonadota; class Betaproteobacteria; order Burkholderiales; family Oxalobacteraceae; genus Massilia; species Massilia sp. LC238. The sequence goes on from NZ_JNNN01000076.1 coordinate 24,214, forward strand.
ACGCGTTGGACACGAAGTTGGGCCGTTTACAGGCATGGGATCAATCACGCAAACTCGCAGGGAAGGCATTGCTGGGCCTTGGGATACTAGCCGCTACCGTTGGCATCGCCCATGCGGATGGGCCGGGCAGAGGGAGCACCGCGCAGTTCGAGAAGAACTATCTTGTTTTCATCATCGACCACCATTACTCAGCGCTGCGCATGACGGAGCTCGCGGCCGGAACAGACACCACGCGGGATACCCAGGTCGTCAACCCTCAGGAAGGAACATCGCCAACGCCAGGGTTTGGCGCAACGCCGGCCAAGGCGAGCGACGAGGAGATCAGGTCGATGGCCCGCATGGAAAATCGAGTGCAGCGAGAGGAAATTGCGCACGCCCAACGCATGCTCAGGGAGTGGTACGGTATCCAGCATAATCCGGAGCTTTCGGTGCACGCTCGCCGAATGATTGCCATGCTTGAGACGGCACAGACCGGCGCCCAATTCAACCAGGTCTTCCTGCGGTCAATGAGCAACCACCACCTGAGCGCACTGGCACCAAGTATTCACTGCACGGTCAAGAGCGACATTAGGCATGACGGCTTGGGCCGCTACTGCGAGAATATCGTGATCGTCCAGAAAAACGGCATTAACGACATGAGGGAAATGCTTTGCAAAAAGTACTCCGACTGCGGGTTCGTCCCGATTGCCGAAGATAGACGTAAGGACAGAGAGCATTAAGCAGTACCAGGGGCGATCCAGAAGTCAACTGAGATTGGGATAGCGGTTGAGAGGTGCTCCTGCTCGAAATCGCTGGCGCGCAACTCGCCAGCACGTTTCGACGCGGCCGCCGGCGGAATGCGATCGGCTTTGGGACTGGTCACAATGCCAACAGCAGTTGGCTTATAAAGTGATTCCAAGCCCATCTCCGGTAAGACGACGTCATGCCCAAAATCACCATTCTTGAGAAAACGAATCTGCAGGAAGACTGCTGGCACTCCATGTTGATCTCGCTATTGAGAAGGCTGGCCGCGCTGCAGGTGGCTTCGGCACACCTGCGCGCCCAGGCTTATCCCGGATTCGGTACCGTGGAAAACCCACCTTTACTTTTCCAGGGACTGGCGTTCAGCACGGGCTTCGCATATTTGGCGGTGATCGTTTTCTTCGTACTCAGCGGCTGGCTCGTCGGAGGCAGTTTCCTCAACAAACTGGATTCGGACCGCGCGTTTCAACATTACGCGATCGACCGCGTGTCGCGGCTATGGGTTGTACTCGTGCCGACTTTCGTTGTCGTGCTGCTTGCAGGTGCTGCACTTGGGATGCTGGATTCGACCCGCATGTCGTTTGCGACAAGCGAGCCGTACTCGGTGAGTGCCTTCTTCGGCAACATGGTCGGCTTGCAGACGATCTTCGTGCCTGAGTTCGGCGGCAATTTTCCCTTGTGGAGCCTGGCGAACGAGACCTGGTACTACGTGCTGTTCCCGCTGCTGGTGTTGGTGTTCCGCGGCAGGACGACCATGGCACGTATTGCGGCAGTGCTGGCCATCGTCGCCATCGTCCAAATGTTGAATGGCGCCATCGTGCTTTATTTTTCGATATGGCTTCTGGGGGCAGCGTTCTCGCGGGTAAAGATTGAAGCAGGGAAGGGCTTACGCTGGGGGCTGCTGCTTGTGCTGATCGGCAGCGCGGTCTACATTCGGATGAAGGGGAGAAGCGACATTACGCCGGCGAGCTATCTCCAGTATCTTCTGTTTAGTCTCGTTTTCGTATTGTTTCTGTCCAGTATGCAATTCAAACGCCCGCCCAACCCACTGCTTGACCCGCTGGATCGCATCGGACGCTTCTTTGCAAACTTCTCATTTACCCTTTACGTGCTCCATGTGCCGATGATCGTTGTGATGATGTCTTTCATCTCTTCGCTATACGGAATCGGCCAGTTGTCGCCCCACATCCTTTCCCACTATGTGATCTACGCCGGCATGTATATGTTGCTGGTGGTAGGAGCATATTGCTTCTACCTGCCGTTTGAGGCAAATACCGTGCGCGTCCGTCAATGGCTGAAGGCGCAGTTCCTTGCACGCCTTGGCACCGTTCGCCCTTGAACGGCAGGCTACCGTCGCCGGCTTAATGTAGGGTTCTCATTTGGAGCGGTAGATCCAGGAACAGGTCCAGTCGAGTCCGCGGCACGGCCTGGTAAGCCTTGTGGGAATGGCCAGAGGTGTCCTCGGCGTTAGGCGGCTGGGTGCCGGGCCAAGCTGGCGTCGGCCTGACTGTTCGCATGACTCGGGCTGAGCGAGTAGCGAAGTCGGCGGAGATCCTGGCGCCCGAGCCGACTACCGGGCCGACCAGGTCCGGCGAACTTCGCATTCAATGATGATCTCGTTGCCGTAATCCCCGCAAGGGTACTGACTTTAGAAGGCTCGCTAAATCAATAGTGACGCTTGCGCCTGAGCACCACGACAAAGCCGAATACGCTTGACCTTTCCATTGTTGTAAGGTTTACAATGGATTCACTCAGTATTCGCGAGGTCCATCATGTACCGCCCAATCAGCGCGACGCCCAGTGCTGCAGAGCATCGGCCGCTCACGCCAGACTATTCGAACAACGCGGTCTCCGCACAGCCCCCTGAAGTTCCTGGGGTAGCCACCACACTCCGTCCCGACCGGCCCTGCCTGTTTTGCCGCTACCGTCAGGCCAGCACGCGAAGCATGGAGCTGGATGATGCCTAAGATTCTTGTCCGGCCTCATCCTGACTATGTCCCCAATGGCGCAGAGCTGAACGTTGCCTCTGGTACGAGCATCTGCGACGCCCTGCTGGACAACCATATCGATATCGAGCATGCCTGCGGTAAAGTCGGGGCTTGCACGACCTGCCACGTCATCGTGCGCGAGGGCGGACAGTCCATGCGCCCACCGAGCGAGTCCGAAGATGACATGCTCGACCGTGCGTGGGGCGTCGAACAGCAGTCGCGGCTTTCATGCCGGGCGGTCGTTGCCGGAGCCGACCTCGTGGTCGAGATTCCCAGGTATTCACTGAACCACGCGAAGGAAGCTACCTAGCCTCGGGCCCGGCGCCGGTTGCGGCGAGGACCGAACAGAGGAACAAGCATTTCTCAAGGGAGTCACCATGAAGCACGACACACACGAGCATTCAGGTCACGAGCATGGAAACGAGCACTGCCATCACGATCACTCCGCACCTCATCACGCGACAGGCAAGGCCGGAGCCGCGGCGGCATCCGGGCCTGGCGAAGTGACTGCCGCGGCCGACAAGCCGTTCACTGATCCGGTCTGCAGGATGAAGGTCGCGGACAAGCCGGACCGACGGATCGAGCACGAAGGAAGTCTCTACCATTTCTGCAGCGTCAAGTGCATGGACAAATTCCGGGCCACGCCATCTGCCTATTTGGAAAAAGAGACGGAGAGTGCGCCGCTAGCTGCACCGGCCGGCACCATCTACACCTGCCCGATGCACCCGGAGATCCAGCAGCCCGGACCAGGCACCTGCCCAATATGCGGCATGTCGCTCGAACCGATGATGCCCACACTGGAAGAGGATGAGAACCCAGAGCTGACCGACTTCCGCCGCAGGTTCTGGTGGACCCTGCCACTGACCGTGATTGTCACCGCCCTGGCGATGGTGGGGCACCGCATATTCAGCGATGGGCTGGCGTACCAAAGCTGGATCGAATTGGCACTCAGCACACCGGTCGTCTTGTGGGCAGGCTGGCCATTCTTCGTGCGCGGCGGGCAGTCGATCCGCAACCGCAGTCCGAATATGTGGACCCTGATCAGTATTGGCGTGGCGGCAGCCTACGGGTACAGCGTGATTGCCACTGTCGCTCCTGGCCTGTTCCCTGCGACGTTCGAGATGCACGGGCGCATCGGTGTCTACTATGAAGCCGCGGCGGTGATCATGTCGCTGACGCTGCTGGGGCAAATCCTGGAACTGCGTGCACGGTCGCAAACGTCGGCTGCGATCAAGTCCTTGCTCGGCCTGGCGCCCAAGACCGCGCGCCGCATCCGAGCCGACGGTAGCGAGGAAGACGTGGAGCTGTCGCACGTGCACGTCGGCGACCAGCTGCGCGTGCGGCCGGGCGAAAAAGTCCCGGTCGACGGCACCGTCATCGAAGGCGAAAGCGCGATCGACGAAAGCATGCTCACTGGCGAGCCGCTGCCCGTGACCAAGCGTCCCGGCGACAAGCTGATTGGCGCAACGATCAATACCAGCGGCAGTCTCATCATGAAATCCGAGCGCGTGGGCTCGCAGACGATGCTGTCGCAGATCGTGCAGATGGTCGCGAGCGCCCAGCGCTCCCGTGCGCCGATGCAGCGGCTGGCCGACGTCGTGGCCGGTTACTTTGTTTCGGTGGTGGTCCTGGTTGCAGTAGCGACGCTCCTCGGCTGGGGACTATTCGGGCCGGAACCGAGCTGGGTATATGGCTTCGTCAACGCGGTGGCGGTCCTGATCATTGCCTGTCCGTGTGCGCTGGGCCTGGCCACGCCGATGTCGATCATGGCGGCGACGGGCCGCGCCGCGACCCAGGGCGTACTGTTCCGCGACGCCGCGGCGATCGAGGCCATGAGAAAGGTCGACACCCTGATCGTCGACAAGACCGGTACCCTTACAGAAGGAAAGCCAGCGTTCGACCGGGTCGCCGCCGCATCCGGGTTCCAGGGCGACGAGGTGCTGCGTGTCGCCGCCAGCCTGGACCAGGGCAGCGAGCATCCCCTTGCGCACGCCATTGTGGCCGAGGCCAGGAAGCGCGAACTCAAGCTCGACAAGCCGGAGACTTTCGAATCCTCGAGCGGGATCGGCGTACGCGGTACCGTGCAAGGTCAGCGGGTCGCCCTCGGGAATACGGCGCTGATGGAGAGCGAAGGGATCGACTGGAAGCCCATGCAGCACACTGCGGAGGAACTGCGCCAGGTGGGCGCGAGTGTGATGTATCTGGCGCGGGAAGGGCGCCTGATGGGACTTGTTGCGGTCTCGGACCCGGTGAAGGAAACCACACCGGAGGCGCTTGCAGCGCTCCGCGACGCCGGGCTCAGGGTCGTCATGGCAACGGGCGACGGAGTCACGACTGCCAAAGCGGTGGCGGCGCGCCTCGGGATCGAGGACGTGCACGGCGAGGTCAAGCCGCAGGACAAGCTGGCACTGGTCGAGCGGCTGCAGAAAGAAGGCCGTGTCGTGGCCATGGCCGGCGACGGCATCAACGATGCGCCCGCGCTGGCCAAGGCCGATGTCGGCGTCGCCATGGGAACCGGGACCGACGTGGCGATCAACTCCGCGCACGTTACCCTGATCAAGGGCGATCTGCGCGCGATTGCCAGGTCGCGGCTGCTTTCGCTTCAGACCGTGCGTAACATGCGGCAGAACCTGGGGTTTGCCTTCATCTACAATGCGATGGGTATACCGCTCGCGGCCGGCGTTCTATATCCCTTTACAGGTCAGTTGCTGTCCCCGATGATCGCGGCCCTTGCGATGAGCTTGAGCTCGGTTTCCGTCATCGCCAATGCGCTACGGTTGAGAGGCACGCAAACCTGAATGCTCTGCGGCGGCTGTCGGGCGGACCGCCGCCGCGTACCCGGCTAGTATCGTATTCAGCACAGTGCTGTACGATGTGGGCAGTTGCCATGGTAGCAGCAGTGTGTTTATTGATCATTCTGGGTAATAGCGTACTTCACATGAAATTCGTAATCACCGACCACCTGTACGCTGTTGTGGTCATTGGCGGCGTCCTGATGGCGATTGCAGCCGCAGTCTTCATGGCGATCAGCGCACACCAGCGCCGTAAGCAGCAGCGCGGGAAGAAGAGCCGCACGGCCAAGCTATCCCGGCGCCGGACTTGAAGTACGGACGAAAGCCGGCAGCGTAAAGCAAATGACGGCATATCAGCGCCTCCGCGAGCCCCGCGGGGTCATCATGGCAGGTAATGGACTTCGATGGTCGAATGGACGATCTCCTCGTGGATAGCGAGCTGGTCCCGCAATTGCGTGGCGGTCAGCTCCCTGTTGCTGGTAGCGACGCTCGGTGCGCATGAATAGGCATGCTGGTCAACGCGCTAGACGTGGAGATCCACCAGCTTGGCAGATCATCCGTATCTTGCGTCGTCCGAGTTCTACCTAAGCGGGTAGTCGGCAATACCGGCGCCGACATGCGGGATGGTGCGCGCTGGGGTAGACGAAGGCAGGGTCGCTGTCGCCGACTTCATGGTGCAACGTCGGCGGAGGAGCGGCAAGCTGCCGCTCCAATTGCCCCTTACTTCACTTTGCGCGAAGACCAGTGCACATGGACGATGGTCCATGCATCACCACGCTTTTCCAGAACCATCGTCCCGGTCCCGACCAGTTGTAGCGGCAAGCCCATCGACATGCCGGTTGTCTCCGACTCCTCCCAGACGATGGCGATGTTACCGTCGATACGCTCGCTCTCCTTGAGCACCTTGCGCATGGACGACCTGGCGAAGTTGATGTCGCCCGGGAGGTGGAGGCTCGCATATTCGTCGCGTGAGCGTTCAATATGACCGGACTCGTAGATCGCCACCTCGGGGGCTAACAGGCTGAGGGCTTTTGCCCTGTCGCCGGCTGCTAGCGCAGCGTGGAATGCGGCGACAGTCTCTTTGGGTGAAGCGGCCAGGCAGCCGGCTGATGCGAACAGCAAGCCTGCAAGACCCAAGTGGTTCAAATGTCTCGTTATCATCGTTGACTCTATCAAAGATCGACGAAGGGGGCTGGCCAGCGCTTCGCGCACGGCCTATCCGATTCATGGTCGCCCGGGGATACAAAAAGGGCGAGACGGCTTCGCCTCGCCCAAGCTTTCAGTGACGGAGATGATGCTCGATCACTCGTGATCGCGATACTGCCGGCGGTGATCGCAGCTCGCGCAGCTTGCGGCCGCCTCAAGGGTCCAGTACACATGCGTCAGCGTGACGGAACCGTCCTGGTTGTGGCGCGCGTAGGTAGAGCTGCGTCCGCTCGCCGACTGCTTCACCAGGGCACCCCAGCTGGAGGACTTGTCGGTGATATCCACGCTGGCGTGGTCCACTCCCTGTTGCGCCGCGGCTACCGGCCCGGGCGTCGACGCCACCGGGCTTTGTTGAGCAAATCGAGTGAAGGCCGAGCTGACGCTGTTTGTAATCAGTTTTATAACACTGGGACCGTGACCGGGGTACCCAGCCGAGTGAAGCGGTTGAGCACGGCAGCGCGTATCTGCAAG
>NZ_JNNN01000077.1:0-97794 GCF_000735635.1 Massilia sp. LC238
TCTTGAATACCGGAGGGTATGCCGGCGTTCCTGCACGGCGCTGCTCGAAGTAGCGGCTCCAGGCCCTGGCGAGGTTGGTGAAGGGCTGCGCATGGGCGTCGCGGTGGACGGTGCGCAGCCAGGGCTGGCCGTTCTCGTCAAGCCAGGCCGGGTCCGCATACTTGATCCGGTTGAACTGCTTTTTGAGCGCCATCGCATTCGGCTTGCAGCCTGCGGCGGCCTGGCGCTGCCATTCGGCGAGCGCCCAGTTCCAGACCCGGCGGGCGGTGCCGGCCGCGCGCGCGAAATAGCCGCGCTGCTCAGGCGTAGGATCAATCCTGATCCGGTGCGCCAGTAGCATAGCTACTCTCCAGCATCGCGCGCGATCGCATCCATTAAGGCCGGGAAGTGCTTGCGCTTGAAGTTCAGGCCACTCCCGACTTCCTCGATGTATTCGACTCCGGCCAGGCCGCGCGCAACCGTGAACTGCTCCAGCGCGTGACGCTGGCTCACCAAGTCGGGGCGCTGGGCAGCGCTCGACACCCGGCAGCAAGCCACGATCCGCCGCGGCGCGGATTGCGATAGCAGGATCAGGAACGCGCGCAGCTGGCTCTCGATATAGCGCCGGCGCTTGCTGGCGGTGCGTGGCGCCGGGAGCAGCCGGCCCTTGTGCTCCCAGCGCTGCAGCGTTCTGACCGTGATTCCCAGCAGTTTCGCTGCGTGTCCAACGCCCAATGTGCTTTCCATAGTCATGATTCGACGCTTGCGCGCACGTGAAGTTCGACTAGAGTCTAGCTCCAGCCGCCGTAGCCGCGGTTCGAGCTGATGTAGCCGCGCTCGCGCAGGCCGGTCAGCACGCGCCGCACCAGCACCGGCTTGGTGTCGAGGAAGCGCACCATTTCTTCCGAGGTCATCGGATGGTCGCTGTGGGCCAGGTGCAGCAGCACGTGGAGCGCGTAAAAGTGGCGCGGCTAGCGCTTTGCGGGGTCGAGGCGCAGGGTCGGAAGGAAACGCCAGAGGTAGATGCTGACGCAGGCGCCGGTGAGCGCCAGCAGGGTGGGGATGACCGGGCTGCCAGTGTCGTAAAAGCGGCGCATCGCCAGCAGCAGCGAGCCCCACAGCATGACCGTGGCGAGGATCTTGGCCTTCAGCGGGATGCCGCGGCCGGCTTCGAAATTGCGCAGGTATTCGCCGAACACGCGGTGCGACAGCAGCCAGCGGTGCAGGCGGTCCGAGCCGCGCGCGAAGCACCAGGAGGCCAGCAGCAGGAAGGGCGTGGTCGGCAGCAGGGGCAGGAACAGGCCCAGGATGCCCAGCAGTAGCGCCAGCACGCCTGCCACGTTGTAGATCGGTTTCATGATGTCACTCTAGCATGTGTCATGACAGGCCGCGCGATCGTTTATTGATGAAATAGTATTTCATCTTACTGTTCAGTATGAAATATTCTTTCATCATGGCGAAAATTCGCTGGAATCGTCAAATTTTACATCAACAGTAAGTTCCAACAGGAAACTGTATGTATAATGGGTTAGACCACCACGGGCGCGATCCGGGAGTTTTGCGGGCGCGAGCAAGACGCCCGGCTTCGCCTCTTCATGCCAGTTACCGGTTGCCGCAAGCTCGTCGTCATGCCTACGTCTTCCTCTACCTCCAAGCCCTCATGGCGCTCACGCCTGGCGAACCTGTTTCGTCCGCGGGTGCTGCGCGACCTGGCCATCTACCTAGCCATCATGCTGCCCATCGTCTGGGGACTGGTGGCGGTGGAGCAGGCGCGCTTCGCCGCGATCGCCCAGGCCGGCAGCATGCGCGACCTGCGCAACTATGCGCGCGTGTTCGCCGAGGAAGTGCGCGCCACCGTCGGCATCGTCGACCTGTCGCTGATCCAGCTGCGCTCCACCTGGCAGCGCGACCGCGACGGCTTTACTCAAATGGTGGGCGAGAACACGCGCTACCTGCGCAACCGGGTGCCGATGTTCATCACCGTGCTCGACGCGAAGGGCCGGATCGCCTACACCAATGCCGTCCCCGGGCAGACCGGGCTGGACCTGAGCAGCGCGCCCGGCTACCAGGCTCACCTCGGGATCCGCGACGACCGCATCGACGTCAGCCGGCCGGTGATCTGCACGCTCACCAATGCCTGGGCCGTGCAGTTCAGCCGCTCGATCCGCGACACGCAAGGGCGCCTGCAGGGCGTGATCATCGCCGCCGTCTCGCCCGACTATTTCGTACGCTTTTACGAGGACATCGACCTGGGTCCCCATGCCGCCGTGTCGCTGATCCGCATCGACGGCGCCGTCATCGCGCGCAGCACCCGCGGCAGCGCCAGCCACGGCATGGGCCGGTTCCTGACGAATGACCCGTATGCCGGCCACAGCCCGGTCACGGGAACCTTCCGCCGCCCCAGCCAGCTGGACGGGGTCGACCGCTTCTATGCCTGGCACAAGCTGCCCGACTACGGCATGGTGGTGACGGTCGGCGAAGCGGTGCAGGACGCCGAGGCGCGCTTCGCCCAGCAGCGCAATGCCTTGAGCTGGGTCGGCGCCGCGGTGTCCTTCGTGCTCACCCTGCTGGGCTGGGCGGCGCTCGGCGCCGCCGAACGGCGCCGCCGCGCCCTCAAGGCGCTGGCCGCCGCCGAGGCGCGCTGGAAGCTGGCGCTCACCGCCACCGGCGACGGCGTGTGGGACTGCGACGTCGTCACCGGCCTGGCCACGCTGTCGGCGCGCGCCCAGATGATCCTCGATACCGAACGCGCGGTGATCTCGTGGTACGGCAGCGCGCTCGATGCCATCGTCCACCATGAAGACCTGCCGCAGCTGCGCACCCAGCTGCGCAGCCACCTGGCCGGGCGCAGCCCGGACTTCGCGGCCGAGTTCCGGGTGCGCAAGCAGAGCGGCGACTGGAGCTGGATCGATGCGCGCGGCACCATCAGCGAACGCGACGAGCTGGGCCAGCCGATGCGCATGGTCGGCACCTTCTCCAACATCGACGCGCGCAAGCTCGAAGAGGCGCGCATGCGCCGCATGGCGCACGAGGATGCGCTGACCGGCCTGCCGAACCGCGTGCTGCTGGGCGACCGCCTGCGCCAGGCGATCCGCGCCGCCAGCCGCGATGGGCACAAGGTGGCGCTGATCTACTTCGACCTCGACGAGTTCAAGCCGGTCAACGACACCCACGGCCACGCGGCCGGCGACCGCCTGCTGCAGCTGGTGGCGCGCCGCCTGCGCGCGGGCCTGCGCGAAGCCGATACGCTGGCGCGCGTCGGCGGCGACGAATTCGTGCTGCTGCTGCCGCGCTGCGAGGAACTGCCTGACGCGCGCAAGGTGGCGGAAAACATCCTCCTCCAGCTGAACCAGCCTTTCGAGGACGGCGAGCTGGTGCACCGCATCTCGGGCAGCCTGGGCATTGCGCTGTTCCCGGACGACGGCATGGATGCCGAGGAACTGCTGCGGGCCGCCGACCTGGCCATGTACGAGGCCAAGTCGCAGGGGCGCAACCGGGTCATGGGCGCCAGTGGCGCGCATGACGGTGCGCAGCGGATCGCGCCGGCACTGCGCTGATCAACCCATACACGAACTCTCAGTGTTGGCCCGTCGTTCCGGCGAAGGCCGGAACCCAATTTCTGCATGCGTATCGGCTGCTCAACAAACTTGGGCCCCGGCCTTCGCCGGGGGCCATGGGCGCCAGTGGCGCGCATGGCGTTTTACGGCTAACAACTACTCTATCAGCTAACGGCTGTCATCCTTTCACCGCACCGGCGCCGCCACCTCGATCTGGAGCCCGCTCGCCGGCATGGTCGGCATGCGCGACAGGCTAATGCTCAGGTCCTGGCGCGGCACCGTGTACACCACTTCCGAGGCCAGCAGGTGCAGCGCGGCCTTCACCAGGTCCACCGTCATCGCTTCGCCGGGGCAGCGGTGCCCGGTCAGGTAGTCGCCTCCGCCTTGCGCGACCAGGTCGAAGCCGTCGCCCTGCCAGCCCATGAAACGCTCCGGCTTGAAGCGCTCCGGTTCCGGCCACAGCCGCGGGTCGTGGTTGGTGCCGTGCATGTCGAACAGCACCCAGGTGCCTTCCGCGAAGTGCAGGCCGCGCCAGTCGAACGGATCCAGCACCCGCCCGCCGACCGCTGGGAAGAAGGGATAGAAGCGCCGTACTTCCTGGGCAAAGGCGGTGAGCGTGGCGTCGTCGCCGGTGGCGACGCGCGCGCGCCATTCGGGGTAGTCGTGCAGCGCCAGGGCGCCGAACACGATGTAGCGCGCCACCGCGACCACCGGGCGCAGCACGTTGATCAGTTCGTTGGCGGCGACGTCGACCGGCAGCGCCTGTTCGTCGCGGTCGCGGTGGCGGGCGATCACGGCCAGCGGGCTGCCCGGCTCCGGCGCCAGCTGGCCGGCGCGCACCGCCCCGACCAGGCCCTTGGCCCAATGCTCGGTGCGGTTGCGCAGCAGCAGGCCCTGGACGGTGCGCCGGAACACGGTGCCGGCGCCGTCGATCGTGGCGGAAAATTCCCGGGTCAGGCGCGCGTGGTCGACGTGCGAGCCGGGGATGCCGGCCCAGCGGCAGGCCGCGGCGCACAGCACGCTTTCGGTCTCGTCGAACAGGCGCACGCGGCGCCGCGCGGGCCAGCCGCCGACCCGGGCGCGCCATTCTTTCTGCGCGATCGTCAGCATGCGCGCGCGGTCGCCCGGGGTCTGCAGCGACATCATCATCGCCTTGCGGTGGCGGTGGTCCTCGCCGTCGAGCGTCTCGGCGCTGCCGGCGTCCTGCAGCAGCATCAGCGTGGTCGGCGGGATGGCGCCGCGCCGCGTGAAGCGGCCCGGCTGCCAGAACATGCGCGCAGCCTCGTGGCCGCTCACGCAGATCGCGCGCCGGCCCATCAGGCGGGTGGCGAAGGCATCTGTGTCCAGCTCGGCGCAGCGGCGCTGGAAGAAGGGGCAGCCTTCGGAGAGCAGCTTGAGCGTGCTGTCGAAGACCCTGGTGTGCGGCACACCCTGCTCGACGGGAACGTGGAGGGAGGCATTGTCGGAGAAAGACACTGTGGGCTCCTGGCTCGGGTTCAGGCAGGGCCAATGTAGCATGCGACTAGTCGCGCACGATTCGCCCTAGGCCATCGCCACGGGTGCGGTGGCCATATGCCGCGGCAGATAGATCGTCACCGTCGTCCCTTTGCCCGGCTCGCTCGCCAGGCGGATGTCGCCGCCGCTCTGGCGCGCGAAGCCGTGCGCCATCGACAGGCCCAGGCCGGTGCCCTTGCCCTCGGGCTTGGTGGTGAAGAAGGGTTCGAAGGCGTGCTCCATCACGTCCTGCGGCATGCCGTGCCCGCTGTCGGCGACCGCCACCGTGACGTAGTCGCCCGGCGCCAGCACAGCGTCGCCCTCCACGTGCGCGTTGTTCAGCGCCAGCACGATGCGCCCGTTGCCTTCCATCGCGTCGCGCGCGTTGATCACCAGGTTGAGCAGCACATTCTCGAGCTGGTTCGGGTCCACCAGCACCGGCCAGAGATCGGGCGGGATACGTTTTTCCAGGGTGATCTGGTCGCCCGCCGCGCGCATCACCAGGCTGTCCATGCGCTCCAGCAGCCCGTCCACGTGCACCTCGAGCGGGTGCAGCGGCTGGCGCCGCGCGAAGGCGAGCAGCTGGCCGGCCAGCTTGGCGCCGCGCTCGACCGCGTCGAGGATGCTGAGCAGGCGCTTGCGGTGGCTGGCGTCGGCGCGCAGGATCAGCTGCACGTTGGCGCTGATGATGTGCAGGATGTTGTTGAAGTCGTGCGCCACGCCACCGGTGAGCTTGCCCACCGCTTCCAGTTTCTGGGCCCTGGCGAGCAACTGGCGCGCCTCGTCCAGGCCCTGCTGGCGCTGCTGCTCGCGCGTTTCCGCTTCCTTGCGCTGGGTGATGTCGCGCACGAAGGCGGTGGCGCCGAAGCCTTCGTCGGTCGGCATCACCGCCACCGTCACTTCGGTCGCGATGGGGCGCCCATCGCGCCCGGCTACCTGCAGTTCGGTCGGCGCGCCCTGCATCGCGCACTGCCCGCCCCGCGCGAAGGCCTCGAAGCCGGCACGGAAGGACGCGCGGCTTTCCTCCGGCAGCAGTTCGTCCACCGGGCGGCCGATGGCTTGGCCGGCGCTCAAGCCGAACAGGCGGCTGGCCTGGGCGTTCCAGTCGGTGATGCAGCCCCGGGCATCGACGGCCACGAAGGCGTCGGGCGCGTTCTCGAGGATGACCTGGATGCGTTTCTGCTCGCTGGCGATGCGGTCGTGCGACTGGCGCAGCTCCAGCGTCATGCCGTGCGCCAGCTGCAGCGCGCGGCGCCGTTCGCTGGCCAGCAGCCAGACTACCAGGCTGATCAGGAAGCTCAGGCCGATGCCGGTGATCGCCACCAGTTGCGGGCGCTTGGTGTCGAGGCTCTTTTCGAGGGCGGCGCTGGAGCGCATGCTGATGGTCCAGGTACGCCCGCCGGGGACGATCTGGGCGCTGGCGCGCAGGCGCGCCGGGTGTTTGGACGCGTTCGGCGAACGGTACAGCAGGCTGGCGGCGCCGGCCGGATCGCCGTCGTGGATCTCGACCTCGAGGTCGGTCGAGTGGGCGCCGCCGAGCCCCTGCATCAGGTCGTCCATGCGGAAGGGAGCGTAGACCCAGCCGACGATGGCCCGGCGGCGCTGGTCGACGGTGCCGGCCAGCTCGCCGTCGCGGTACACCGGCAGGTACATCAGGGCCCCGGCCTGCTGGCTGCCCGGCTTTCCGTGCCCCACGCCTTCCTGGACCAGCACCACCTTGCCGCTCAGCGCCGCCTGGCCGGTGTCGCGCGCGCGCTCCATGGCGGCGCGGCGCACCGGTTCGCTGAACATGTCGAAGCCGAAGGCGCGCAGGTTGCGTCCGCCGAAGGGCTCGATGTGGGTGATCGCGGTATAGACTTCGCGCGGCGCGTCCGGGTGCACCGCGTAGCCGGGATGGCCCTGGCGCCGCATGGCCGCCTCGTGCGCCGCCAGCTGCCGGCGCGGGATGATGGTGGCGATGCCGAGCGCCTCCATGCCGGGGAAGTACTGGTCCAGGCGCAGCAACTGGTAATACTCGGCCCAGTCGTGCCGGTCGAGCTCGACCGAGCCGCGCAGGTAGCCGCGCGCGCCGCGCAGCACCTGTTCGTATACCGCCATGCGGCGGCTGACGCTGTAGGCCATGTCGCGGGTGCGGTAGTCGAAGGTTTCGAGCAGCTGCGCTTCGGCAGCGCGCTTGGCGCTGCTCCAGGCGGTGAAGGTGACCAGCAGGGTCACCAGCAGCACCAGCATGGCCAGCAGCAGCGGCATCTGTCCGGAACCGGGCAGGGGAATGCGGCTGGGCTGGATGGCTGGCTGGGACTGCGGCATGTGGTCGTACGCGCGAAGGGCGCCGGGGGGCAGGTTGATCGGAAACGCGCGGAAGCAGGTAGGATACGCACCCTTGCTGTGTTGGAGCGCACGCCACCGGGCGCGTCTGACAATATATCGTATTATCTCCTATAGTGACGTGATGCAACTTTTTAAACGTGTGAGCCCCCGCGCTTTACCCTCCCGGCATGCGGCTGCCTGAGCCGTCCGAGCTGCTGTGCCGCCACTGGCCGCTCGCCGCCCTCGTGGCCGGCGCATTGCTGATGCTGCTGTGGGGAATGCTGTGGCCGCTGCGCGGCGACAGCCACGAGTTGCCGCTGGAGGTGCGGCGCGGCCAGAAGGCGCCTTCGGCGGTGCGCCTGACCCTGGGCGTGCAGGACGTGCTGTTGCTGAGGAACGGCACCGGGGCGCCGCTGGTGTTCGGCCCGGTGCAGCTGGCGCCGGGCGGCGAGTTCAGGCTCCCGGTGGAGGAGGCGGGCGAGCAGGACATCCCCTGTCCGGCGCTGCCGGGCGGGGTGCTGCGGGTACGGGTGGTGCCGATGCCGGATCCGGGCATGGACAGGTTGCGCTGGCGGCTGGCCAACTTCGGGCTCGCGATCCGTAGCATGCCGCTGCAGGGGCCTGATTGAAGGCGCGCTGCGCGCGCCCAATCGTGCTCCCGTTTTGCCTGCGATTCTGTCATCATGGACATCATGTCCACGATTTCCATGCCCTTGTTCCCGCTCAGTACGGTGCTGTTTCCGGACGGGGTGCTGCCGCTGCAGGTGTTCGAGGTCCGCTACCTCGACATGATCAGCCGCTGCCTCACCGAAGATGCACCCTTCGGCGTGGTCTTGCTCACGCATGGACACGAGGTGCGCCAGCCCGATGGCGAGCCGGAGCGCTTTGCCGCCGCCGGCACCATCGCTTCCGTCACCGAAACCACCACCACCTCGCCCGGGCTGCTGCAGGTACTCTGCCGCGGCGGCTCGCGCTTCACGGTGGTGACCGCCGAACAGCGCCTGAACGGGCTGTGGATGGCCGAGGCCGAGCTGGTCGAGGACGACCACGACGTCAAGGTGCCGTCCGAACTGCAGGGCGCGTCCGACGCGCTCGACCGCGTGCTGTCCTCGCTGCACGACGTACCACGCCACCGCTGGCCGGTGCAGCCGCCGTTCCGCCTCGACGACTGCGGCTGGGTGGCGAACCGCTGGTGCGAACTGCTGCCGCTGCCCAATCAGCAGAAGCACCACATGCTCATGCTCGACAACCCCGTGATCCGCCTGGAGCTGCTGCACGACGTCCTGGACGAGCACGGTCTCATTACTTCGTAGTTAATTTTCGTGGTTTATGTGCTGGCATGAAATTCTCGGACGACCTCCTGATCGCGTACATCAACGGTGAGCTGGCCGAGCCGGCGCGCGCGGCGGTCGAGCGGGCGATGCGCGCCGACCCGGTGCTGGCCGCCCGCATCGCCCAGCATCGCCGCGAAAGCGGCGAACGCTCCGCCGGCCGCTCCCATATCTTCAGCGTCTCGAACGGCCACGGCGGCGGCCACCAGCAGCGCGCCCGGGCCACGGGCGGGGCCAAGGTGGTCCACCTCGACGCCGTCCGCCCCGGACGCGCCGCGCCGCTGGCGCCGCCCTCCCTGCCAGCCCGCACCGAATGGACGCCGCGCCACTGGCTGGGCGTCGGCGCCGCGCTCGTGGCCGGCGCCCTCGGCGGCGCCCTCGGCTGGCAGGAGCTGCGGCCCGACCCCGGGCTGGTGATGCTCGAAGCCAGCGACGGCGCCCTGGTGGCGCGCGGGCGCCTGGTCGAAGCCCTCGGCGGCCAGCTGGCCAGCCCCGGCCCCTCGGAAACCGGGGTGCGCATCGGCGTCACCTTCGTGTCGAAAGACGGCAGCTACTGCCGCAGCTTCGTGGTCGACACCACGGCCGGCCTGGCCTGCCGCGGCAACGGGCGCTGGACCATCCCGGTGCTGGCCCAGCCGCAGCCGGGCACCGCCTGGCTCGACGGCAGCACCCTGCCGCCGTCGGTACAGGCCGCCATCGACGCCCGCATCGTCGGCGCCACCCTCGACCCGGCGGCCGAACGCGCGGCCCAGCAGCGTGGCTGGACACCCTAATGTGGACGCCTCTTGTAGGGTGGGCGGCTATGCCGCCCACGCGGTGATCGCTACAGACTTCGTTATCGCGCCGGATGATCTTGCTGCAAACTACCACCGCGTGGGCGGGGGACCCGCCCACCCTACAAATCAGGCTCTTATATACATGGGGGTGGTTTTCAGGTATCGTGTAGCCCGCTAAAGTGCCTCTACGTCCGCCCAGTCCAGGCTTGTTGCCTGGGCGCTTCGCGGCCCATGCGGACCGGTTTGCCGGCCCGCCGTCCCTCTGGAAGCTACCCGCGCGGGCCGATTCGTGCCCGCAGGCGCAGCCGTAGAGCTAACGAAATACTGTCCAACAAGAATATGTCTGATATCCAGAATACTCCCGTGAGCGCCGATTCCGACGACATCATCCTGGCCGCACCGGTCGAGCAGGTCAAGGCGGACGAAGCGCCGACCGTGCGCTTCACCGACCTCGGCCTGGCGCCGGAAATCCTGCGCGCGCTGACCGACCAGGGCTACGAGTACCCGACCCCGATCCAGGCCAAGGCGATCCCGCTGGTGCTGCAGGGCCGCGACGTCATGGGCGCCGCCCAGACCGGCACCGGCAAGACCGCCGGCTTCTCGCTGCCGATCATCCAGCTGCTGCTGGCGCATGCCAACAGCAGCATGTCGCCGGCGCGCCACCCGGTGCGCGCCCTGGTGCTGACCCCGACCCGCGAACTGGCGGTGCAGGTGGCCGACAACGTCAAGGCCTACGCCAAGCACACCCCGCTGCGTTCCACCGTCGTGTTCGGCGGCATGGACATGAAGGGCCAGACCACCATCCTGAAGGGCGGCGTCGAGATCGTCATCGCCACCCCGGGCCGCCTGCTCGACCACATCGAGCAGAAGAACATCAGCCTGGGCCAGGTGCAGATGCTGGTGATGGACGAAGCCGACCGCATGCTCGACATGGGCTTCCTGCCCGACCTGCAGCGCATCATCAACCTGCTGCCGAAGCAGCGCCAGAACCTGATGTTCTCGGCCACCTTCTCGCCGGAGATCAAGAAGCTGGCCAACAGCTTCCTGAACAGCCCGGTGCTGATCGAAGTGGCGCGCAGCAACGCCACCGCCGACCGGGTCACGCAGATCGTCTACAAGGTCGACGAGGAGCTCAAGCGCGACGTGGTCGAGCACATCATCCGCGAGCGCAACCTGAAGCAGGTGATCGTGTTCTCGAACACCAAGATCGGCGCCTCGCGCCTGTCGCGCCACCTGGAGCAGAAGGGCATCAAGGCCTCGGCGATCCACGGCGACAAGACCCAGCAGGAGCGCATGGCCGCCCTCGACGCCTTCAAGCAGGGCACGGTGGAAGTGCTGGTGGCGACCGACGTGGCCGCGCGCGGCCTCGACATCTCGGACCTGCCCTGCGTGATCAACTACGACCTGCCGTACAACGCCGAGGACTATGTGCACCGCATCGGCCGTACCGGCCGCGCCGGCGCCTCGGGCGATGCGCTGTCGGTGTACTCGGACAAGGACGAGCGCCTGCTGGCCGACATCGAAAAGCTGATCAAGCAGACCGTCCCGCGCGGCGAGCTGCCGGGCTTCGTGGCGCCGTCGAGCCGTTCGCGCGACAGCGGACGCCCAGAATTCGCCCGCGACGGCGAACGCCGTGGACGCCGCGACGAAGGCGCCCCGCGTGGCGGCGAGCGCGGCGAACGTCCGCCGCGCAGCAGCGGCTACAGCCCGACGCCGCGCCGCGAGAAGGTCGATCCGTGGTTCCTCAAGCCCTACGAGCCGTCCAGCGCGGCACGCAAGGAAGTCGTGACGCCGACGCCGCAAGCCAAGCCGGGCAAGCAGAAGCTGGCTTTCCTGCTGGGTGGCGGACCGCGTAGCAATTGATTTTCGTAGGGTGGACGGCGAAGCCGTCCACCCTACGTGCCCACAATGACGTCAAGCCGCCCGGCGCGCTCGCAGCGCCGCATGCACCCGGTCCAGCAGGTCCTGGTGCTGGTAGGGCTTGGCCAGCACGTCCAGTGACTTGTCGCGCGCCCCGCGCGCCGGCAGTTCGTCCATGTAGCCGGTGGTCACCAGCACCGGCATCGACGGCTTGCTGGCATGCACCTGCTCGATCAGCTGCAGCCCGTTCATCCCGCCCGGCATGATCACGTCGGTGAACAGCAAATCCACCTTTTCCGTTTCGAGCAGCTCGAGCGCGCGCTCGCCGCTCGGCGCCGACAGCACGTCGTAGTCGGCCGCCGCCAGCATGGCTTCGGCCAGCTCGCGCACGTCCTCGTTGTCTTCCACCACCAGGATGCGGCACTTGCGCCCCGCTTCGTGCGCGTCCGTGCCGGGCTCCAGGTCGCCGTCCTCATGCCGCGGCTGCTGCGCCACCGGGAAAATCATGCGCACCTGGGTGCCGCGTCCCGGTTCGCTGTCGATGTCGAGCCGGCCCTGCGACTGCTGCACGAAGCCGTGCACCATCGCCAGGCCCAGGCCCGTGCCCAGGCCCTTGGTGGTGAAGAAGGGCTCGGTGGCGCGCTTGAGCACGTCCGGCGGCATGCCTTCGCCTTGGTCCTGGATGGAGATGGCGACGTACTCGCCCGGCGGCAGCCGGTTGGCGACGCGCCGCACTTCGTCGACTACCGCCGTGCCCACCGTGACCACGCCGCCTTGCGGCATGGCGTCGCGCGCATTGATGACGACGTTGAGCAGGGCCATTTCCAGGTAGGTCGGGTCGATCGAGCAGGACGGCAGGCCGGGGCGCAGGTCGAGGCGCAGTTCGACCTTGTCGCCGAGCGTGCGCACCAGCATGTCGGAAAAATCGACCACCAGCCCGTTCAGGCTGACGCGCTTGTGCTCGAGGCGCTGCTTGCGCGCAAAGCTCAGCAGTTGTTGGGTGAGTTTGCCGGCCTGCAGGGTGGCGCGCTGGGCGCGCCGGATCGGCTCGGCCGCCGCGGGGATCTTCCCGGCGCTCAGGAGCGCCAGTTCGAGGTTGCCGTTGATGACCTGCAGCAGGTTGTTGAAGTCGTGCGCCATCCCGGCCGACAATTGTCCGATGGCCTCCATCTTCTGCGCCTGCAGGTTCGACTCGAGCTTGCTGCGGCGCTCGGTGATGTCCATCTGCGAGGCGAAGAAGTACAGCAGCTTGCCGTCCTGGTCGAAGATCGGGCCGATGAACAGGGCGTTCCAGAAAGGCTCGCCGTCGGCCTTGTAGTTGAGGAGGTCGACCGCCACCGCGCGCTGCTCGCGCAGGGCATTGCGCACTTCGGCGACGGTGCCGCGGTCGGTGTCGGGCCCCTGCAGGAAGCGGCAGTTGCGGCCTACTATGTCCTTTTCTTCGTAGCCGGTGAGGTCGAAGAAGGCGCCGTTGGCGAACACGATCGGATTGTCGTCCTGGTTGGGATCGGTGATGATCATGGGCATGCGCGTCATCTCGACGGCGGCGAAGAAGATGTTGCTGCGCTCGTCCAGCCCGCGGCGGCCGATATAGCCGGCCTGCCAGTGATTGACGCCCGGGCCGCCGGTCGGCGTGACGGCATTGCCCTCGACCTCGCCGACGGCCTGCACGCCCACGCTCTGGCCATTCCCCTGCATGTCGAGGGATCTCGAGAGGTGATCTTCCTTGTCCGATCCAGTTGCCATGTGTGTCCCGATGTGCGGCAACATGCCGCGGCGCCGGCAGCCGCACGCGGGCGGCCGGCTCGAGTTCACTTTAGCGGGGCAGGGGACGGTATTCCGTACGTGACCGCACACAGCACCGGCAACAAGGCACCGGTCTGCGCCAGATCAACGCGCGGCCTGGGCCGTGCCGTCGGTGATGATGATGTCGCCGATGCCGATGCCGAGCTTGCGCGAATCGCCCGGGTGGCCGCGCTCCTCCGGCGACACCGGCTGCGGCACCTCGATGACCAGGGTGCGGGCGCTGCCGTCGGTGTCGAAATGCAGGCCGATTTCCTGCTGGTGCCAGCCGACCTTGAATTCCCGGGTCTGGCCGCCGAGGTGCATCTTGAACGGCATGTTGGCGTTGACGTCGTAGGCGCGCGCCGTCAGCACCACGCCGGCGCGGCGCGGCAGCGGCTGCGCGAACTCGATCACGACCCGTTTCGCATCCGACCAGCGGCCCCAGGGCTCGAGGTGCGACAGGCCTTCGACGCCCGTCACCACGCGCGGATCCGGCGGGAGCGACAGTTTCACATGGCTGAGCTTCGGCTCGGGCTCGGGCAGGCGCAGCACCGTGTACCAGGGCGTGCGCAGGACGGTGGTGGCGATGTTGTCCGGCACTTGGTACTCGCCCAGCAGCAGCATCCACTTTTTGCTCAACGGCAACTGGTATTCGGCAACCGGGCCGAAGTCGATCACCATGGTCGTGGTGTCCGGGTGGTCGATATGGAACTGCGCGCGCAGCATCATGCTCAGGTCGACGCCCGCCACCACCACCTGGCTGCGCTCGTCCGGCGGCACGTGCTCGTACACCCACTTGGCCGCCAGGTCGGTCTTGCTCGGCGGGCGCAGGTTCTCGAAGTGATTGTGGATGCCCCGGTTGCTGGCCGCGTAGGCTGCCGGCAGGAGCAGGCACAGGAACAGCAGCGGCGCCGCGCGCAGGCGCATCGCCCAGGCGAGCAGCACGAGCAACTGCAGTCCGACAAGGATGCGCAGGGCCTTGTCCGTCACGTTGAGGCGATGGATGTCCGGGCCGTCCACCACGTTGGTCGTGTAGCCCTGCAGCATGAACAGCGCCGCGACCAGAGTCGCCCCCAGCGCAACGACCAGCGTCCAGCGCAGCCAGGGACGCTCGCGCCCTTCCGGCAGCCGTGCTTCCCGGGACAGCGCCGCCGCGACCACGACGACCAGCAGCGGGAACACGAAGCTGTAGTAGCGCAGGTGCAGGCGCAGGCCTTCGCGGCTGCCCTCGACGTGCAGGCCGGCGGTATACATGACCGTCAGGCCGGCGGCGGCGCCGAGCATGAGCAGGATGTACAGGTACAGCAGGCGCCGCTTGGCGTCTTCCCGGTCGGGGACGGCGCCTGCGGCGCGCGGACGCGCGACCTGCGTGGCCAGGGCGTAGGCCAGCATGGCCAGCGGCAGGCCGTAGATCAGGGCCAGCGTCATCAGGTGGCCGCGTGCGCTGACCAGGGCCGCCCCCAGCAAGGTCAAGCCGTCGGTACCCAGCCTGGTCGACTCGTAGAAGGGGCCGAATATGCTGAGGCCGGCATCGCCGGCGAACAGCCAGCCGAGGCTGAACTTGACGGCGAAGGTGCACAGGGTGGCCACGGCCGCCATGGCGATGCCGCGCAGGAACCAGGGGCCGCCACGGAGCCAGCTGGCCGCCAGCAGGAAGGGGACCAGGGCCGGCAGCAGGAACACCGCATGCACCTTGACCAGGCTCATCAGGCCGAGCACGGCGCCGCTTGCCAGCGCATGCGCGCCTGGCCGCCAGTCGCTGCCCTTCAGCGCCACCCAGCTCAGCACGCAGAAGCCGAAGTAGTACATCGATTCCGGCATGAAGTAGACGGTGAAGGAATTCAGCGGCGCGAGGGTGCTCAGCACCGCGACGCCGGCCGCCGCCGGAGCGCTCGTGTAGCGGCGCGCGATCAGGTAGATGAAAGGCGCGGCGCCCACGAAGAAGGCGAGGTTGCCGATCCGGGCGCAGTCGAGGAAGCCGTCGCCGCAGGCGCTGCTGGCGCCGAACAGCCATAGATACAAATACGAAGGCAGCATCGAATCCGCCAGCGGCATCAGGCGCGCGAACTTGCTGTAATACCATTCGTCGGCGAAGACGCTCGGCTGCAGGCCGGCGTTGCGCTGGTAGAGGAGCCAGGCGATGCCGGCCAGGGCGAAGCTCAGGGCCAGGGGCCAGACAAGGCGTTTTGTTCGGGTATCGTGTGGAGTCATCATCTCGTTTCAATGCGTATGCGCGTCAGCGAAATCCCCAGCAGGCGCGTATCCGTCGAATTTCCCAGCTCGCTAGGCCGCTGCGGCTGCGGCACGTCGATCGCCAGGGTCTGCTGGCGCCCGTCGGTATCCAGGTCGAGCACGACTTCGCGGGCTTCCCAGGGCAGGCGGAATTCAAGCGCGGCGTCCCCCACGCGCAGCACGAAGGGCGCGTTGATGTTGGCGCCGAAGGCGCCCGCGGTCAGCACCACCGTCAGGCGCGCCGGCAGGGGGCGGTCGAAACGCAGCTCGACGCGCTTGCCGTCCGACCAGCGGCCCCAGGCTTCCACATTCGACAGGCCGTCGGCCCCCACCACCAGCTGGCCGGGGCCGGGCGCCACATTGAAGGCGTACTCGCCCACCAGGCTGCGCTCGGGACGCGGCAGCTTGACGATCGTGAAGGCCTCGTTGGCGACCGCCGGCACCATCCCTTCCGGCAGCGGATGGCGGCCCACCGCGACCAGCCAGCGGGTCTGCGAGCCGATGCGATAGGCCTCGATCGGGCTGCCGTCGGGCATGTCGAGCAGGGTCATCTCGGGGTAGTCGATGTGGAACTGGGTGCGGAACAGGTCGGCGCCGTTGGCGACGATCATGGTCGCGCCGCGCTCCTCCAGCGGAATCAGCGCGCGCGCGGCCATGCCGGCGCGGTCGGCAGGCGGCGCAGCCTTCAGGTGCACGAGGTAATGCTGGTGCACGTCGCGGTTGGTGATGAGCAGCGCCAGCGGCAAGGCCAGTGCCAGCGCGCCCCAGGCCGCGGCGCGGCGCGAGCGCAGCCACAGCACCAGCAGCAGGGCCTGGACGATGAACAGGGCGGTGACCGCGACCCCATGCCTGGCCAGCGCCGTGTATTCCGGGCTGTCGGTGAGGCGCGGGTCGAAGCCGGACAGGCCCATCCAGGCTGCCGCCAGCAGGACGGCCAGCACCAGCACGATCAGTCCCGGCAGCAGCAAGTGGCGACGGCCCGCCGGGCGGCTTGCATCCTTGCCGGCGGCAGCGGTCGCGGCAGCGGCGACCAGCAGCAGGGGCAGCGCGAAGCTGTAGTAGCGCGAATGCAGGCGCAGGCCCTCGGTCGGTCCCTCGTGGGCGATCGAGGCCGTGTACAGGACGGCCAGGCCGAGCGCCGAGCCGAGTGCGAGCACGGTGAAGACGACCAGCGGGCCGCGCGGATTGTCGGCGCGCCAGGTGTCGCGGCTGAACAGGGCGTGCAGCAGCGCCGCCAGGGGGATGGCCAGCAGCGCCGTCAAGGCCATCGCATGACCGCGTGCGCTGACCGTGATCGGGTACAGGCGCGACAGCAGGCTGTGCTGGGAGTAGGAGCTGGCGCCGGCGCCATAGAAGGCGCCGAACAGGGTCAGGCCGGCCTCGCCGGCGAGCAGCCAGCCGAGCAGCAGTTTCACCACCACGGCGGTGACAAGGGCCAGCGCCGCCGCGCCCAGGCCGCGTGCGATCCAGGCGCCGTCCTTGTCACCCCCAGCGCGCACGCGGCTGGCGTACACGAGGTAGAGGCACAGCGCCGGCAGCAGGAAGATGGCGTGCACCTTCACCAGGCTCATCAGGCCGAGCACGAGGCCGGCAAGCAGCGCATGCAGCCACGGGCGCCAGGCCAGGCCGCACAGCGCGACCCAGGCCAGCACCGCGAAGCCGAAGAAGTACATCGACTCCGGCATGAAGAAGCTGGTGTACAGGTTCAGCGGCAGCAGCAGGGACAGCAGGGCGATGGCGCAGGCCAGCGGCGCCGGCATCACGCGCCGCGCGACCAGGTAGAGGAAGGGGGCGGCGCCGACGTGGAACAAAGCGTTGCCGATGCGGGCGCAGTCGAGGAAGCCGGGGCCGCAGCTGCTGCTGGCGCCGAACACCAGCAGGTAGAGCCAGGAAGGCAGCGTGGCCTCGGACAGCGGCATCAGGCGCGCCATCTTGCTGTAGTACCACTCGTCGGCGAAGACGCCGGGCGACAGGCCGAGCGTGCGCTGCAGCAGGTACCAGCCCACCAGCGCCATGCCGGCAGCCAGGACCAGGGAGGGTATGCGTGTGTTCCGGGTGCTTGCCGTGGTATTCACTTGAAGATCCAGTATTTGCCGAGCAGGAAGCCGTTCACCGCCACCAGCGGCAGCGACAGGAGCTTGCCGAGCAGGGGATTGCCCGCCAGCGCCTGGGCCAGGGCCACGCAGCCCAGGGTCAGCCCGTAGTTCACGGCGACCAGGCACAGGTAGCGCGCGAAGCGCGCCGGATTGGCCGAGGCGTTGAAGGTGACGCCCGAGTGGAAGGCGAAGTTGACCAGCAGCCCGGCCGCGAAGCCGGCGCTGGCGGCGGCCGTGTGGTGAAAGCCCACCCCCAGCAGCAGCTGCATCAGGCCGATGTCGACCAGCGCGCACAGCACGCCGCCGGTGACGTAGACGGCGAACTGGCGCGACGCAAGTTTCGAAGCGATCTTGGCCGGACTCATGGCTTGCTGCGGTACAGCGTCTTCTTGTGCAGCGGCCGGCGCGGCACCGAGGCGACGTCGTGCGAGATGAAGGCCAGGATCAGCTGCACGCCCATGATCACCGGCAGCGCGGCCAGCATCACGGTGCCGGCCGGTGTCGCGACGCCATCCTGGGCCGAGGCGATCCAGTGCGTCAGGCCGTAGATGGTGCCGAACAGGGTCAGCAGGATCCCGAGCGGCAGCTCGATCGAGGCCACCGACATGTTGCGCAGGTAGTAGTTGTAGAAGATGCGCTTGCCGAAGTTGCGCACGTGCTTGGTGAAGAATTCGGTGACGACCCGCGAGATCTTGAGGTTGCTGACCTCGTCGCCGTAGACGGCGTCCATCGGCACGTCGGCCACCACCGCGCCCAGGATGTTCAGGCGAAACAGCATGTCCGACTCGAAGAAGTAGCGCTTGCTGATCTTGTCGAAGGGAAGGAAGCGCGCGCAGTCGGCATGGATCGCGGTGTAGCCGTTGGTCGGGTCGAACAGGTCCCAGTAGCCCGAGGACAGCTTGGTCATCAGGGACAGGGCCGCGTTGCCGAACAGGCGCATCGGCGGCATCGCGCCCAGGCGTTCCAGGTTGAAGAAGCGGTTACCCTTGGTGTAGTCGGCCTCGCCGGCCAGGATCGGCGCGATGAAATTCGGGATCAGCGCGCCGTCCATCTGGCCGTCGCCGTCGATCTTGACCATCACCTTGGCGCCGTCGGCGATGGCGGCGCGGTAGCCGGTCATGACGGCGCCGCCCACGCCCTGGTTCTCGGCGTGTTCCAGCACCACCACGCGCGGGTCGCGGCAGTGTTCGCGGACAAAGGCGCCGCTGCCGTCCGGGCACTTGTCGTCCACCACGTAGATGCGGCTGACCTCGGGCCCGATGCCCTCGATCACGCCCAGGATGTGGCGCGTGACCTTGTAGCTGGGGATCACGACCGCGACCGCGTCGGGGACGCCGATCGGCGCAATGGCCTGCGCGGTGGCGGGAGAAAGCTTCGTGCTGCTGGCGTCAATGGCGTTCATGGCTTGCTGGGGTGTTGGCGTACGCTTACCTCGCGCAGGAAGAAGGCGAGGAGGCGCGGGTCGCCCGGACCGGGGGAGGTGGGCGAGGCATGTTCGAGTTCGATGTCGAGGGTGGCGGCGCGCGCCTGCTCGGGCAGCGTCAGCGGCCCGGCCTGGTCGAGCGCATGCCAGCCGAGGTCCTGGCCGTTCACGATGACGCGGGTCTGGCGGTTCGGCGCCAGGTAGTTGCCGGTGATGAGCAGGGCCTGGACGGCGGCGCCGTCGACTTTCACGCGCAGGCGCGAGCGCGCGCCCAGCGACCAGGCGCCGTCCCAGCCGGGACCGTTCGCTTCCAGGTTGCTCCAGCCCGACACCAGGGCCACGGCCTCGCCGGCGCGCAGCGCGTCGAACCCGAAGCTGCGCTGGACGTAGCCCCCTGCGACACAGCGCAGCGGCCCGTCGATGTAGCGCCAGCCGCGCGTGCTCGCCACCTGCGGCAGGTCGGGCGCCAGGCTGGCGCCGCGGCCGCACAGCTGCTCGTCCAGGTGGCCGTTGGACGCATGCACCAGGGTTTTCAGCTCCCTGCCGTCGGCGCCGCGCAGCACGTAGACCTTGTCGGTCTGGATGTAGTTGTCGTGGTGGCCGGCGCGCTCGGCAAAGATCTCGGGCTCCGGATGGTAAAGCTGCGGGGCGCGCGCCAGGACCAGCTCGGCGGTGGGGCTGAAGTGGACGTAGTTGTATTCGGATGCGTGGTCCACCGCCGCCGCCTGGCCGGCCGCCAGCAGCACCAGCGCCAGCTGCGGCCAGCGCGGCAGGCGGCGCAGCAGCACCAGCAGGGCGAAGACCAGCGGCATCGCGGCCCAGAAGGCGTAGCGCATGGGGCCCACGGCGCCCGAGTTCCAGTTCAGCACGGCGAGCGCGGGCAGGGCCAGCGCCAGCGTGAGCAGCGCGCTCAGTAGCAGCACCCCGCGTGCGCGGCCATCCATGCGCGGCAGCAGCAGGAGCAGGAGCAGCAGCAGGGCGGGAACGCCGACGATCATGCCCTGATTCAGGTCGAAGTAGAAGGATAGCAGGCGCGTCGCGCCGACCAGGCCCGGGTCGGAGAACAGCTTGGCGATGATGTTGGGAACGCCGAACTGCCACAGGTTGAACAGCGGCGGCAGCGCGAACACCGCCATGCCGCCAGCCAGGCCGAGGATGTTGCTGCGGGTGAGCTGGGCGCGCAGGTTGGCCACGAAGCCGAGCTGGCGCTCATACTCGAGCCAGAGCTTGAACAGGGGCGCGAACACGAAGAAGAACAGGATGGTCGGGTTCTGCTGCCCGGCCAGCCCGGCCAGCACGCTGCCGGCCAGCGGGGCGCCGCTGGTATAGAACAGCAGGCCGGCCAGCAGCAGGGCCGCGCTCACGCATTCCGGGCTGCTCCAGTGCAGGTAGAGGGCGCCGCCGCACAGCATGAACAGGCCCAGGCCGAGCCAGGCCTTGGGCTCGGACCCGAAGAAGCGGCGCAGCGCCAGTCCCAGCACGAAGACGGCCGCCAGGTTGACCGCCTGGAAGGCCTTGAAGGGCTGCATGCCGAGCGCCTCGAACAGCTTGAAGGGGGCGGCCGCCAGCAGTGAATAGCCGAAGTAGTGGACCGGGAACACGTCGCCGTCGCGTCCGCGCACGAAGGCCGCGTACAGCTGCCGCTCGCCCGCGCGCATGCCGCGCTCGAGCAGGTCGAAGGGTTCCGCGAACATGCCGGGCAGCAGGGTGCGCACGCGGGCGATGTCTTCCAGGCGGATGTCGGGCGAGCCATGGTCGGCGATCGCCACGGTGGCGACCGTGTACTCGACCACGTCGCCGCCGTAGTAGGGCTCGTACATCCAGAGCAGGCCGCACAGGCTGAGTGCGACCAGCAGCGGGAAGCGCCAGCGCTCAAGCATGGCCGTTATCCGTGCCGGGCAGCACGCGGTACCACTGCTGGCGCACCAGGCCGTCGAGCACCTGCTGGGCGCTCTGGTCCCAGGTCAGCCAGGGCATGCCGGTCGACTGCGGCGCCTTGCCCTCGCGCTGCAAGAGCAGCCATGCCTGGATCGCGTCGGCCAGGTCTTGCGGCGCCAGGCCGTCGAAGTAATAGGCATGCTCGCCCGCCACTTCGCGGAACACCGGCAGGCTGCGCGCGACGATCGGGATGCCGTGCTGGGCCGCCTCGATCAGCGGCAGGCCGAAGCCTTCGCCTTCGGACGGCGACAGCAGGGCCGAGGAAGCGGCATAAAGCTTGAGCAGCATCTCGTCCGAGATGCCGTTCATCCAGAACAGGCGCTTCGATTTTTCCGGATGCGCGGCCATGCGTTCGCACAACTTTTCCATCATCCAGCCCTGCTTGCCGACGACGACGAGGTTGACGTCCTCGCCGCGCTCCCACAGCAGCTCGAAGGCGTCCAGCGCCTGGGTGTGGCCCTTGCGCGGCTCCACGGTGCCGACCATGATGAAGCTGGGGCGCTGCGCCAGCGCGTCCAGCACCTGCGCGGCGTCCGGCGGCAGGCCGAAGCTGGGCGCGCTGGCGTCGATGTCGGCGCCCAGGTGGAAGTGGCCGAGCCTGAGCGGCGCGCGCCGGGCCAGGCCCTGGCGCTCGATCCAGCCGGCCAGTTCGTCGGCCACGGCGCGCGAGATGCACAGCACCCCGTCCGACACCTTGTGCACGGTGCGCAGGAAGTCGCCGAAGTACTGCTCGGTCCCGAAGGGGAAGACGTCCGGCCGCAGCATCGGCAGGATGTCGAACACCACGAAATAGATGCCGATGCCGCGCGCGCGCATCGACTGCAGCAGGCTCTCGTTCTGCGAGGTGCCGTTGGTGAACAGGTCGAGCCCGAAGAAGATGTCGCCGGGGCGCAGGTCGACCGGGGCGTCTTCCAGCAGCAGGCCGGTCTCGCCCACCATGTTCAGGCCGAACTGGCGCGCGTACTGGTAGCTGCGGTTGCCGCCGTGCGAATACACCGGCTCGACACGGAAGCCCGGCGGCGGATCCGCGATCATCGACAGGAGGATGCTGCGCACCACGCGCTGGATGCCGGTCTTGAGGTCGGACTGCACCACGGCGGAGACGTCCACCAGCAGCTGGCGCGGCGCCCTGGGCGCGTGGTTGAAGGCGATGGCCGATGCCAGCGCCGGCAGCTCGGCGTCCGGACATTGCGGCGCGCAAGCCCGTACCAGCTTGCGGTAGGCGGCCTGCGGGCTGCGCTGTGCGAACGCTTCGATGGCGGCGAAGTACAGCTTGCCGACGTGGGCGGGCGCATGCTCGCGTTCCATGTGGGCCAGCGCCCGCTGTGCCAGGCCGGCGCGCAGCTCCGCGTCGCCATGCAGGCGCGCCAGCGCATCGGCCAGTTGCGATGTCTTGAAGCCATCTTGCAGCTTCAGCAGCAGCGCGTCGTCGATCGAGGCGGTCGAGCCGTGGGCGTTGACGATGGTCGGGATGCCGTACAGCAGGCAGTCGAGCACCGAGGCCGAGGTCTCGCCGCGGGTCGAGGCGCGCAGCTGCACCGCGCAGTCGCTGGCGGCGAGGTAGTCGGCATAGGTGGCGGCATCGACGAAGCCGGCGATCCGGATGCGGCCGGCGGCTTCGCTGGCGGCGATCTTGCGCAGCAGGCCGGCGCCGTACAGGCCGGGGTCGTTCTCGCCGACGAAGACCAGGCGGCAGCGCGGGTCCTGCGCCAGGGGCGAGGCCAGGTAAGCGTCGAGCAGCTCTTCATTGAGCTTGGTGCGGCCCAGCATGCCGAAGGTGGTGACGAGGTAGTCGCCGTCCTGGACGCCCAGGCGCGCGCGCGCCGTCGGCGTGGCCGAGTCCTCGGGACGGCCGCGCAGCAGCGGGATGGTGTGCCAGCCTCGTGCCGCGTCCGCGCCGTACCATTCGCTCGCCAGTTCTTTCGAGAAGTCGGAGTGGACGATCACGCCGGTGGCGTTGTCGAGCACGCCCTTGTTGAGCGGGTACTTCCAGATCGAGGGGTTGCGGCCTTCCCTGCGATGGCTGAGCAGGCCCGTGTAGCCGTGCGATTCGTACAGCGCCTTGATGAAACCCTGCGGCAGGTAGGCTTCGCGTTCCAGGTTGTCGAGCACGCCCGACAGGAAGAAGTCGTGTAGCACCACGATGCCCGGCACCTCGCGGATCAGCTCGAACATGTGCTGGTGCGCGTGCGAATTGCCGATGTGGTAGACCACGCGCTCGAAACCATGCGCATGGGCGCGCAGCCAGTCGGGACCGTGCAGCGGGAAACCGTCCAGGCGCGCGTCAAGCACCCTGTCCTGGTCGACGACCAGGGTGATGTCGTAGTACTGCGCAAGGATCGGCACCAGCTCGGCGCTGTAGTCGGCGATGCCGGATTTGACCGGCGGCAGCGGCGAGACGTAGGCCAGCTTCGGACGGCTTGCCCCGGCACGGGTGCTGCGTTCGGCGGCGGTGGCGTCCAGTTCGACCAGCAGGGCGGCTGCGTCGAGCCCTTGCGGCGCACGGTAGAGCACCGGGAAGGGCAGGGGCGCCACGCTGCGCTCGGCCGCGCGCGGCACCAGCACCACGTCGGGCGACAGGCTGGCCAGCGCATGTTCGCGCAGGGCCGGCTGCAGGCGCGCGTTGCCCGTCAGGTCGAGCGCGCGCACGCGGCCCGGGAAGCCCAGGCGCAGGTCTTCGAGCAGGCCAGGCTGGTCCAGGGGCGCGGCAATCCACAGCTCACGCGTGCCGGCGGCAGCGGCAAGGGCCTTTGCCAGGTTCAACGCGGCCGGCTCGATGCCGTCCCGCGCGTGGAGAAAGTCGATGACGATACGCATATCTTTTATTGTCCTGCCCGGTTTCCAGCCTGGCCGCGGGCGCGCTGCAGGTCGCCCAGCACCGCGCGCACCGAGACCGGCAAGCCCTTGAGTTCTTCGGGGACCGCCGCCGCGCCGGGGGCCGCCGGCTCCGGTGCGGCCTGCTTGATGGCGGCGAGCGAGCTGCTGACCTTCTGGCCCAGCGCGGGGTAGCGCAGCAGCACCGGGATCAGGAGACGGCGCATGCGCTCATTCCTGGTCACCCGGGTGACGACGCGGCGCGCCAGGCCGGGACGGCGCAGCGCACGCACGACACGGCCGGCGGCGCGCAGCGGCGTGGTGATCTTCCACGAGGTGCTGGCATAGGTGGCGGTCAGGCGCGCTTCCATGTCCTGCGCCCACACGGTCAGGTGGTGGCCGCTCAGCTGCGATGCGGCCAGCGCATCCTGCAGCGCCAGGATCTGGGTGTCGGCATCGCGCTTTTGCTGCTCGGCCTGCTGCAGCGCCTGCTGCGCCAGCATCGCGGTCTGGTGGGCCTGTTCGATCGAGCGCGCCGCACGCTCGGTGTTGTCGCGCGCCTCCTGCTCGGATGCCTTGAGGGCCGTCGAAAGCCGCTTGGCGGCGGCCCAGGACTTGTCGAGGTGGTGCGAGATGTAGTCGTCGAACACGTTCGGCTGGATGCCGAAGTGCCGCGCCAGTTCGCTGTGTTCTTCCGCCACGTAGTAGCGGTTCAGGCCATCGAACCACACGAAGCGGTAGCGCTGGCTGGTCACCATGTGTTCCCAGGAGGCGTGGTTGGTCTCGCGGCTGTTCGGCAGCGTGGCCTCGATCACCAGCACCCAGGGACGCCAGCGTGCGAAATCCATCCCCTTGAGCACTTCGCCCTCGAAGCCTTCGACGTCGATCTTCAGGAAGTGGATCTGCTGGCCCTGCACGTATTCTTCGCACACCGAGGCGAGGGTCCGCACCGGCACGCTCAGCTCGACGACCTGGTGGCCTTCCGAACGGTGCAGCTCGGCCACCGCCTGGTCGGGCGAGGCCCAGCCGCGCACCTGGGGCGTGTCGTACAGGGTCAGTTCGCCATTCGCGCTGCCGGCGGCGATCGCCAGGTTGACGTCGCGCGGGCGCTGCTCGAGGAAGGCCTGGTGGAAGGAAGGCAGCGGCTCGATGCTGATGCCGCGCCAGCCGGCATCGTAGAAGGCCTTGGTGACCGAATGCTCTTCGGGATCGTTGGCGCCGACGTCGATGTAGAAGCCGTTCTCGACCTGTCCGAGCGCGCGCCACAACAGCACGTCCTCGGCGTTCTGGGAGTAGGAAATGAAACTCATGTGCTCAATGGGGAACGTTGGATATCGACGGCCGGGTCGAGCCAGGCCGAGCCCTCGAAGTGGGGGCGGCGCATGTTCATCACGGTGAACACCAGCGCCAGGTCGCGCCATTCGTAGTTGTTCACCAGGTGGGTCTCGGTGCTGACGATCGCGGTCGCCACCGAATAGGTGCCGGGGCCGAGGTTCATCGGGAAGGCGAAGCGGTAGCTCACTTCCTCCCCTGGCGCGACGTCCTCGAGCGGCAAGCCCTTCAGGTGGGTGTTGGTGCCGTACATCGGCTGGCCGAGGCGGTCCTTGATCATGTAGCCGAGTACCATGCGCGGGATCGGGGCCTTGACCTTCACCTTCACTTCCAGCGTCACGGCCGCGCCGACGTCGACCACCTCGACGCGCTCGCCCAGCTCGTCGCGCAGGGCGATGTCGCTGACCGTGGCTTCACCGGTGCCCGAGATGGTCTGGACCTTGCCGTCGCCGGTCTCGTTCAGGCGGACGGTCTCGTTCTCGCGTTCAGCGATCATGGCATTGTAATAATCCATGATCTCTTCCGGCTTGCCCTGTTTCGCCAGGCGGCCGCCGTCCAGCAGGATGGCGCGGTCGCACACCGACTGGATCGCCTGCTTGTCGTGCGATACCAGGAGCAGGGTGGTGCCCTCCTTGCGGAACTGGCGGATGCGGTCGAAGGACTTGTGCTGGAAGTAGGCATCGCCCACCGACAGCGCTTCGTCGACGATCAGGATGTCGGGGCGCCGCGCCGTCGCGACCGAGAAGGCCACGCGCATCTGCATGCCGCTCGAGTAGACGCGCACCGGCTGGTCCATGTAGTCGCCGATGTCGGCGAAGGCTTCGATCTGCGGCATCAGCGCGCTGATCTCGTCCACCGTCATGCCCAGCAGCTGGCCGGCCATGTAGACGTTCTGGCGTCCGGTGAAATCGGGGTGGAAGCCCATGCCCAGTTCCAGCAGGGCGGCCACGCGGCCTTCCATCCAGACGCTGCCGGTGGTCGGCTGGGTGGTGCCGGTGATGAGCTTCAATAGCGTGCTCTTGCCCGCACCGTTGATGCCGATCAGGCCCACGGCCTCGCCCGGCGAGACTTGGAAGTTGATGTCAGTGAGCACCCACTTGAGCTTGTGGCGCGGGCCGCGCAGCGGCAGCAGCCATTCGCCCAGGCGCGACCAGCGCGTCGGGTACTGCTTGTAGGCCTTGCCCAGGTTTTGAACGACGATGCTGCCCATCAGAGTTCATCCACCATTTCGCCGGAGCGCTTGCGGAACAGGCGCAGGCCCAGGATGCACAGCAGCAGCGCCAGCAAGGCTGCCGGAATCAGGCCGTTCCAGTCGGGCAGGCGGCCTTCGACCAGGATTGCCTGGTGCGCCCCCACGACGGCCGCCATCGGGTTGTAGACCAGGATCGGCTGCGCCGCTTCCGGCAGGATCGAGGCCGGGTAGACGATCGGCGTGAGCCAGAACCAGAACTGCATCGCGATGGTGACGAACTGGCCGACGTCGCGGAAGAACACGTTCAGGATGCCGCTCACCATCCCCAGGCCGATGGCCAGCAGGATCTGCAGCAGCAGCACCGGAATGATGGCGAAGAACACGGGCCCCGGGAAATTGCCCGAGGCGAGCAGGTACACCAGGAACAGGCCGAAGATGACGCCGAAGTTCACCAGGGCGTTGAGCACGACGATGATCGGCAGGCAGATGCGCGGGAAGCTGATCTTCTTGAGCAGGTTGGCCTGCTCGAGGAACATGTTCTGTCCGCGCGCGACGATCTCGGCGAACAGGCCCCAGGTCAGGACGCCGGCGCACAGGTAGATGGAATAGGCGGCGCCGGAGGCGTTGCCCGGCAGCTTGGCACGCATGACCTCGGAAAAGATCACGGTGTACACGAGGATCATGGCGAGCGGGCTGAGCACCGACCAGACGGCGCCCAGCATCGCGTTCACGTATTTCGACTGGAATTCGCGCTTGACGCTGCCCAGCACGAAACCGCGGTAGGCCCACAGGCCGCGCAGCATCAGTGGGGAAATCATGGGGCGGCCCGCTCTAGCAGCGCCCCAATCGGGTACGTCAATGTGAGTTGCATAAGGAAAGGCTGAGCCGGATGAGCCGAAAATTATACTTCATCCAATCGCCAATCCATTGTTACAGATGTAACACCTTGTCTATAATCAACTCAATTTGTCATGGTTTGTCGCGTGGTTAGCTACCCAGGTTGGTAAAAATCCCGACAGCCATCTCTGCCCAGCAATACAGGAAGCCCAGGCCGATCAGCCCGGCGGCAATCAGGCGGCTTTTCGTGCTGCGGATGTTACGCAGTGCAAAGCTCAGGACCAGGCCGGTGAAGGCCAGCAGGATGCCGGCGGCGACGAAGTCGAAACCGGTCCAGTTCACCTCGGTGGTGAACTGCATCGCGACGAGCGGGATCATCAGGATGGCCGCCGTCACCAGGGCCACGGTCAGCAGGCTCTTGCCAAGGCCGGGTTTGATTTCCATGCCCTTGCCGGTCATCGTGCTCATTGTCGTCTCCTGAACAAACATGTAATGACATTAATGTAGCACGCGACGGAAAGATTCAGGACCCCTGCACCAGCTTCTGCAAGGCCTCCGGCTTCACGATGATCAAGCGGTGCGCATCCTTCTGCACGATCCCCTGCTGCGCCAGCGCCGTCAGCGCCCGCGTCACGGTCTCGCGGCTGGTGTTGATCATGTTGGCGATGTCCTGGTGGGTCGGCAGGTTCTCGACCACGGCGGGGACGCCCGGTTCGTCCTGCTTGTTCTTCTGCATCAGCACCAGGTAGGTGTAGATGCGCTTGGCGGTATTGTTAATACTCAGCAGCGAACGGAATTCCGAATCGCGCTGGATCTTCTGGGCCAGGTGCTTGAGCATCTGGTTCGCCACCGAAGGCGAGTGCGAGAACAGGTGCATGGCGGTGGCGGCGGGCAGGAAGGCCACCAGCACGTCCGACATCGCCACCACCGAGGCCGACCGGGTCGAATTATTGATCAGGGCAATTTCGCCGAAAAAGTCTCCCGGCGCCAGCATGCGCAAGCCGATCGAACGCCCGTCTTCGGTCACGTCGATGACCTGCAGCTGGCCCGACAGCAGGAACAGCAGTCCGTCGCCATGGCCACCTTTCTGCAGCACGATGTCACGCTTCTTGTAATGGCGGAAGCGCAGGTCCTGCTTGACCCGGATGAGCTCTTCGTCGGACAGGCCCGCCAGCAATGGAATCTTGCGCAGGTGAATCTGGATCTGGCGCTCTTCCGGCGCGGGAGTATCGTTCTCGGCAGGTCGGCGGGCGGGCAGGGGTTTGGCGGTCGCGTTCATGTTGCGTTCTGGTCAAGCTCGGAAGAAGGTCACGTAGAGTTGGGCCGCGGCGGCCGCGAAGACGGTGCCGGCCGTATTGGCGCCGATGTCGCGCCAGCAGAAGCGGCGGTCCGGCACCAGGCTCTGCAGGCATTCGATCAGCCAGCCCGCGACGAGCAGGCCCAGCAGCCAGAAGAGCGCCTTGACATGGCTCTCGGCGATGCGCAGCGCCAGCATGGCCAGCACGGCGAAGCTGGCGAAGTGGAGGAATTTATCGTTCGGTAAAGGTGGCAACCAGCGGTTCGGCACCAGGCATCCCGCGCACACGGCGCTCGCGACCACGCCCAGCAACACCATATCTTCCACCACGATCCAACGGCCTTTCCAGAATTCCCGACAAGCGTGATTCTATACGGTCGAGCCTGCTTAGGGTGGGTTTCGGAACGGCAAGGGGGCGGGCTGGCGCACGCCAGCAACGCTCTTAGTAGGAATTTCTACAAGGCTGGAACTGCCACCGCCTGCGGCCTGCGGCGCTTGAGCCAGCCGCGCGCCGCGCGCAGTGCCGGCGCCTCGACCAGGTGCCAGCTGAGCATGGCCAGCGGCAGCACCACGGCCAGCGTCGCCAGCGTCAGCTCCCGGTGACCGACTGGCGGCAGCACTTCGCGCAGCACGATGATCACCGGCCAGTGCCAGATATAGATGCCATACGAGTAGTCGTGGCGCTGCACGTGCGCCGCCCATGGCAGGGACTGCGAGCCGACGCACATGGCCAGCGTCACCGCCACCAGCGCAATGCCGAACCAGGTGAGCGGACTCGGGGTCAGGGCGGCGGACCTGGTCCAGTTGAGCAGCAGCAGGGCCAGCGCACAGGCCACGTGGCGCCAGCCGATGCGCAGGTCCGGGGCCAGGGTCTGCAGCAGCATGCCGACCAGGAACAGCGACCACATCCGCACTTCCCAGACGTAGCCGCTCGCCACTTGTGGGAACAGGTTGGCGGCGAGCAGCAGGAACAGGGCGGCGCCGCGCATCCAGCTGCGCAGGGGCAGGGCCGCGGCCAGGCCGACCAGGGCCACCATCACATACATGCGCCCTTCCCAGTACAGGGTCCACAGCGGGCCGTTCAGGTCCTGGCCGCCCAGCACGCCGGCGATGCGCAGTTCCTCGGCCGGGATGTCGTAGACCAGCCCATGCAGCACCGTGTTGCCGAAAATGAAGCGCCATGGCGCAGGCTCGAGCAGGCCGCGCCACCCGGGTGCGGAAAAGAACACCACCGCGACGCAGGTCGACACCAGGAGGCAGGCGAACAGGCCGGGCACGATGCGCGCCACCCGGCGCAGGGCGAAGCGGCCCAGGTGCGGGTCGCCCATCCAGCTGCGCGCGATGAACATGCCGCTGATGACGAAGAACACGCCGACCGCGAGCGCGCCCAGGTCGCCGTTCGGCGCCAGCAGCCGGGTCAGGGGATCGGGGTGCGGCGCGACCCGGTTCATCATCCAGGTGTGGTACACCACCACCAGCAGCGCACATACCAGGCGCACCAGGTTGAAACCGTTGTCGTGGGAGCTGATGGCCGCTTCGAGGCTGCGCTGTTGTCGTTGATATGCCATGGCGAAAATTCAGGAGGCGGGGCCGCGGTTCACGGCAGCTGCCACTGCCAGCTGAACTGGAGCTGGCGGTTGTCGTACTGGAAGATCGAAATGTTCTCGCGGTTGCGCACGCCGCGTGCTTCCAGGATCAGGCTGTGGTCCTTGCGCAGCTGCCAGGACAGCACCGCGCGCAGGATCTGGGTGCGCTGGGCGCGCACCTGGTCGATCAGCAGTTCGGGCGAATAGGGGGTGGCGCTGTTCCATTGCTGGCGCGTCCAGGACAATTCTCCATGCAGGTCCCAGCCCAGCGGCTTGCGCAGCGACAGCGTCAGGTAGTTGCCGTGGCGATTGCCGCCCGGGCGCTCGCCGTGTGCGCGGTCGCTCAGCGCGCCCAGGGTGGCATACGTGCCCAGGGTGCCGGCCTGGTGGGTCAGCAAGACGCGCGCCTCCAGGACGTTCGAATCGAAGTTGCGCAGGTTCTGGTAGTCGGTGCGGGTGGCGCTGCCGGTCAGGTACAGCTGGGTGCGCGGCGGCAGGGGCAGCGGCGGCGCCACCCTTGCCTGCAGCTGCA
Source organism: Massilia sp. LC238 (assembly GCF_000735635.1). Lineage (NCBI taxonomy): Bacteria > Pseudomonadati > Pseudomonadota > Betaproteobacteria > Burkholderiales > Oxalobacteraceae > Massilia > Massilia sp. LC238. Next base: position 30,369 of record NZ_JNNN01000077.1, read on the forward strand.
GCTGTTTCTGGTACAGCCGGCCGCCCATGGTGGTGGCCCCGACCGAGCCGGTGGTGCGCAGGGTCCAGGCGCCGAAGCGCCAGGGCGACTCGATGCCGGTGTACAGCCCGCCGGTGTCGTAGGCGCGCAGCCGGTCGTAGCGGCGCTGCTGCACCTGCACGAAGCCCAGGCTGCCGTTGGAACCGATGCCGCGCACGTAGTCGGTGCCGAGCGTGGTATAGCTGTCGCGCTGCGGCCGGAAATCCTCCAGCAGCGGCAGTTCGATGTCGCCGTCCGGGCCGGTGACGATGAAGGTCGAGTTGCTGGCGCCCTGGTTGACGCTGTCGTCGACGCCGCGCCCGATGGTCACGCTGGTGGCGCTGGCCGGCGCGGCCGGCCTGCAGCCGCTGTCGCGCGCCTCGTTGAGCAGCTCGAGGATCTCGCGCGTCGGCGAAAACCGGGTCTCGATGGTGGCGAACAGGCGCTCGGCCTCGCCGGCGTTGCCGAGGCCGCACTGGATCAGGGCCAGGTCGATCAGGGCGCCGGCGTGCTCGGGCACCTGTCCGATCAGGCGCCGCAAGGTAGTCGAGGCATCGGTCTTGCGCCCTTCGGCCAGCGCCTGCAGGGCGTCCTGGTAGAGCGCCTCGTGCGAGGCATCGAGTCCGGGCGCCGGCGCGGCATCCGCACCGATGTCCTGGGCCCGCGCCTGCGCGGGCAGGCAGGCCAGGGCCAGGAAGGAGGGCAGGAACAGGCCTGGAGTGCTCATGCGCCGCCTCCGCTGGCGGGAAGCACGGCTGCCTGCGCGCGCGCGACGGCCGTGCCGGGGTGGTTCATGCTGGTGTCGAGGGTATACAAAGGCGTTGGTTTTTCTTTACCGCGCAGCAGGCGTTCGCCCAGGGCGAGGAAGCGGTGCCGGCGCGCGCGTTCGACGGTGCCGGGACCGATGATGGTGTTGTGAGGGAAATCGCGGGCTACCTGTTCGAGCCGGGCCGCCGTGTTGACCCCGTCGCCGACCGCAGTATAAATGCTGCGGAACGTCGTGCCAAAGTCGCCGGCCATCGCCGGTCCGCTTTCGATGCCGATCCGCACCCGCAGCGGCTTGTGGCCGGCGCGCTCGCGCGCCGCGCTCAGGGCCGCGACGCGGCGCGTGATCTCGCGCGCGGCGTCGAGCGCCAGGTCGGCGTGCTGCTCCAGCGGCAGCGGCGCGCCCCAGAAGGCCATCATGCCGTCGCCGGTGTACTTGTCGAGCGTGCCCTGGTGCGCGATCACGGGGCCGGTCAGGCAGTCGAGGAAGTCGCGCGTCAGGCGCGCCGCCTCGGCCACCGGCAGCGCCTCGACCTGGCCGGTATAGCCTTCCATGTCGGCCACCAGGGTGGTCACGTCGCGCTGGCGCGGCCGCAGCGGATCGTCCTCCTCGCTGCGCAGCAGTTCCTCGACCACGGCCGGGGCCACGTACTGGCGCAGGGTCTGCAGCAGCTGGCGCGAACGGCGCTGCGCCACCTGCCACTGGTAGGGCACGGCGACCGCCAGCATGAACAGGTTGGTGGCGAGCGGTCCCACCGGCGCGAAGCCGGGATCGTGCCTGCTGGCCGCATGGGCCAGTCCCAGCCACAGGAGCGAGCTGGCCGCGAGCAGCCCGACGCTGGCAACGGCCGACAGGCGCGGGAACAGCAGCATGCAGCCGGCCACCGAGGCAAGCGCGAACAGGCAGGCGATGAGGCGTCCCGGCCAGGGAGCCGGCGCGGCGCCTTGCTGGCGGTCGAGCAGGGCCGACAGGATGGTGGCCTGGACGCCCAGGCCCGGGCGGCTGGCGGCCAGCGGCGTGGCGACCCGGTCGGCCATGCCGAGCGAGGACGAGCCGATCACCACCAGGCGCCGGCCGGCGCTGGACGGCACGATGCGCTGCGCCAGGATGTCGGCGGCGCTGACCACGGTGTAGGCCGACCAGTCGCGCGTGTAGGGCACGCGCAGCATGCCGGTGTCCTCGAGCATGAGCGGCCCTTTGCCGGCGCAGCAGTTGACCAGGGCCAGCGCCAGCGCAGGGTAGTGGCGGCCCTCGAAGCGCGTCACCAGCGGCACGCGGCGCAGCGCGCCATCCGGGTCGGGGATGAAGCCGATCGCGCCGACGTGGGGCGCCTCGGCGAGCTCCGGATAGTTGCCGAGGTAACCGTTGGCCGGCACGCCGCCGCGGTAGGCATCGGTGGCGCCGCCGAGCCGGCCGCTGCGCAGCGGGTACTCGCGCGGACCGGCGGCCGGAAAAGTAAATGCCTGGGCCGGCACCACCGGGCCATGCCGGGCCAGCAGCGCCAGACGCCGGTCGCCGGCGCTGTCGCCCGCCTCCGGCAGGACGATGTCGAGCGCCACGCCGCGCGCCTCGTAGCGGGTCAGCAGGATCTCGACCAGGTCGGCCAGGCGTTCGCGCGGCCAGGGCCAGGAGCCGGCCTCGGTGAGCGAGGCTTCGTCGATGTCGACCACCAGGATGCGCGGCTCGGGAGCGCTGCTCACCTGCAGGCGCAGGAAGACGTCGCGCAGCCGCTCGTTTGCCAGGAACAGGGGGTCTGCCCAAGGAAGGGGAAACGATGCAGGACCGTTGTGCGAAAGCGACAGCTGCAGGAGCTGCCCATATTGCGACCACAGGGTCACCAGGAAGGCCAGCGCAGCAATGACCCAGCTTCCTCGGGGTCGGGCTTGGAATCTCGGTTCAGCCACGCGCAGCAGTGTACAGGTGTACTTTCAGTTAAAGAATAAGGCAGTATAACGCGCACAGTTGCTTCTGCGCATTGTTTTTATTGAAATACGACGAAATGTAATGTTCATTAACGAGCCCATCCTTTCCGATAGAATGTGATGCTCGTCACGGAAGCGTGCCGTAGACAAACGGTAACATCCGAGGAAAAGGGGACTATCTTGCAAAAAATTATATTGAGTGCACTGGGTTTCCAGGCTGATTGCTGACACAAAACCCCGCCTTCGCAAGAAGGCGGGGTTTTTCTTTACGGTATTGGCATCGACGCGCAGACACCAAAATCTTGTCTCTCTCATAACGTAAAAATGTGATGTACATCACAAAATTTCGTCTTTATCGTTCATAATATATGGCGCTTCATTTCCCGTAGGAAGTATCTCTAGTGCACTACCTTTGCACACCTCACTCATGACGAAATTCTTAGACGAAAAAACCGAAATCGGCCGCGCCCTGCTGGCATTCAAGCGCACCTTCTGGACGATCGGCGCCTTCAGCGCCATCATCAACCTGTTGATGCTGGTGCCGTCGCTGTACATGCTGCAGGTGTACGACCGGGTCCTGGCCAGCCGCAACGAGATCACGCTCCTGATGCTGACCCTCCTGATGCTGGGCGCCTACCTGTTCATGGGCGCGTTGGAAGTGATTCGCTCCTTCGTGCTGGTGCGCGTCGGCGCGCGCTTCGACATGGTGCTCAACAAGCGCATCTATACCGCGTCCTTCGAACAGAACCTCAAGCAGGCCGGCGGCAATGCGGGCCAGGCCCTGAACGACCTGACCAACCTGCGCCAGTTCCTGACCGGCAATGCGCTGTTCGCCTTCTTCGACGCGCCCTGGTTCCCGATCTACCTGATCGTCATCTTCATGTTCGATCCCTGGCTCGGCCTGTTCGCCCTGGGCGGCACGATCGTGCTGGTGGTGCTGGCCTACGTCAACGAGCGCGTGACCAAGGAGCCCCTGACGGAAGCGAACACAATGGCGATCTCGGCCAGCACGCTGGCGACCAACAACCTGCGCAATGCCGAGGTGATCGAGTCGATGGGCATGCTGCCGAACCTGATCAGCCGCTGGTTCAAGATGCACGGCAAATTCCTCAACCTGCAGGCCGACGCCAGCCAGAAGGCCGGCAGCATCGGCGCCGTGACCAAGTTCGTGCAGACCTCGCTGCAATCGCTGGTGCTCGGCCTGGGCGCCCTGCTGGTGCTGGAGCAGAAGATCACCCCGGGCATGATGATCGCCGCCTCGATCCTGGTCGGCCGTACCCTGGCCCCGGTGCAGCAGGTGATCGGGGTCTGGAAGACCTGGTCGAGCACCCGCAGCGCCTATGATCGCCTGACCAAGCTGCTCGACGCCAACCCGGCGCGTCCGGCCGGCATGGCCCTGCCGGCGCCGAAAGGCATCCTGACCCTGGAAAGCGTGACCGCCGCGCCGCCGGGCACGCGCAACCCGATCGTCAAGAACGTGTCCTTCGGCATCGTTCCGGGCGACGTGCTGGGTATCCTCGGGCCGAGCGGTTCGGGCAAGTCGACCCTGGCGCGCCTGCTGGTGGGCGTGTGGCCGGCGATGATGGGCAAGGTGCGCCTGGACGGCGCCGACATCTACAGCTGGAACAAGGCGGAGCTGGGGCCGCACCTCGGCTACCTGCCGCAGGACATCGAGCTGTTCGGCGGCACCGTCAGCGAGAACATCGCCCGCTTCGGCGAAGTGGATGCCGAAAAAGTGGTGCAGGCCGCCAAGCGCGCCGGCGTGCACGACATGATCCTGCATTTCCCGGAGGGCTATGACACCCAGCTGGGCGACGGCGGCGCCGGCCTGTCCGGCGGCCAGAAGCAGCGCATCGGCCTGGCGCGCGCCATGTACGGCGACCCCTCGCTGATCGTGCTCGACGAGCCGAACTCGAACCTCGACGATGCCGGCGAACAGGCGCTGGTGGCCGCGGTCACCGACCTGCGCCAGCGCGGCAAGACGATCATCCTGATCACCCACCGCACCAGCATCATCGGCGCCACCACCAAGCTGCTCCTGATGCGCGAGGGCGCCGTCCACATGTTCGGCCCCACCGGCCAGGTGCTGGCGGCCCTGCAGGAAGCCAATGCCAAGGCATTGCAGGCCGCACAGGCCGCAGTGGCTGCCAGGACCCAGCAGGCCGGCGCAAGCGCGCAAGACCAGGCGGCAACTATCGGAGAAGCGAAACAATGAAGTTGTTAAAGAACGAAACGACGGAAGTCATTTCCCATGACGCCACCCCGCTGGCGGTGAACACCGATGCCAAGGCCTACAGCCGGCTCGGATGGATCATCGTCCTGCTGGGCGTGGGCGGTTTCCTCCTGTGGGCGCTGCTGGCGCCGCTGGACAAGGGCGTGCCGCTGAGCGGACACGTGGCCAAGGAATCGAATCGCCAGTCGGTGCAGCACCAGAGCGGCGGCACGGTGCAGGAGATCCTGGTGCGCAATGGCGACATCGTCAAGGCCGGCCAGGTGCTGGTGCGCATGAACGCGGTCATGGCCACGGCCGGCGTCCAGAGCACCGAAAGCCAGTACCTGTCGGCGCTGGCCAGCGAAGCGCGCCTGTCGGCCGAGCGCGACGGCCTCAAGCAGATCGCTTTCCCGGCCGAGCTGGAAGCGCGCCGCAACGAGCCGCAGGTGGCGGGCTTGATCAGCCTGCAGAATGCGCTGCTGGCCTCGCGCCAGGCCTCGCTGCAGAGCGAACTGGCTGCGCTGGACGAGAACATCGCCGGCCTGAAGCTGCAGATCCAGGGCCTCGAGGAATCGCGCGAGAGCAAGAAGGAGCAGGTCAGCTTCCTGAAGGAGCAGCTGGCCGGCATGCGCGACCTGGCGAAGGAAGGCTACGTCGCCCGCAACCGCCTGCTCGAGCTGGAGCGTACCTATGCCCAGCTGGGCGGCTCGATTTCGGAAGACATCGGCAATATCGGCCGGGCGCGCCGCCAGGTGACCGAACTGACCCTGCGCAAGGCCCAGCGCCTGCAGGACTACCAGAAGGAAGTGCGCACCCAGTTGTCCGAAGTGCAGCGCGAGGCGCAGGGCCAGGGCGCGCGACTGCAGGCGCAGCGCTTCGAGCTGTCGAACGTCGAAGTCAAGGCGCCGGTCGGCGGCACCGTGGTGGGCCTGGCGGTGTTCACCAACGGCGGCGTGGTGCAGCCCGGTTTCAAGATGATGGAAATCGTGCCGACCGACGACCCGCTGGTGGTCGAGGGCCAGCTGCCGGTCAACCTGGTGGATAAGGTCCATCCGGGCCTGAAGGTCGAACTGATGTTTTCGGCGTTCAATGCCAACCGCACCCCGCACATCGAAGGCGAGGTCGAGACCGTCGCCGCCGACCGCACCGTCGACGAGCGTACCGGCATGGCCTTCTACGTGGTGCGCGTCAAGGTGTCGCCGGCGGGCGCGAAGATGGTCGCCCACCACAAGATGGACATCCGTCCCGGCATGCCGGTGGAACTGTTCGTCAAGACCGGCGAGCGCACGATGATGAACTACCTGCTCAAGCCGCTGATGGACCGTGCGCATTCGTCCCTGAGCGAGGATTGACCATGCAGACAGTGAAGAAGAACCGGCCGGGCCTGATGCTGCGTGCGAGCGTGCTCGGCGTGCTGCTGGCGGGCAGCGCCGGCGGCGCCGGCGCGGTGTCGCTGACCCAGGCCTACGAGGCGGCCATCAAGCACGACCCGGTATTCCGCATGCGCTTCTACGAGAACGAATCGGGTAAGGAAAACCGGATCATCGGCCGCTCCTTCCTGCTGCCCCAGGTCTCGGGCAGCTATTCCTACGGCAAGAACGTGGCCGACCAGGACTACCTCCAGTTCGGCATTCCGCAGCACCAGAGCCCGCGCTACACCAGCCGCTCGGGCGTGGTCCAGCTGCGCCAGCCGCTGTTCAGCATGGAAGGCATCGCGCGCTACCGCCAGGGCAAGGCCCAGTCGGCCCAGAGCGAGGAGGCCTACGAGGCCGCCATCGACGAGGTGTCGGTGCGGGTGGTGAGCGCCTACCTGGACGTGCTGTTCGCGCAGGACCAGCTGGCGCTGGCCAAGGTGCAGCGCGACGCCAGCCTGGAGCTGAAAAAGCTCAACCAGCGCCTGTTGGAAAGGGGCGAGGGCACCAAGACCGACATGCTGGAAACCCAGGCCCGCCTGGACCTGGCCGAAGCGCAGGTGATCGAAGCGCAGGACAACGTGACCGCGACCCGCAATACGCTCGAAGGCGTGATCGGCATGGATCCGGGCGAGCTGGACCGCCTGGGCGAGCAGTTCCGTCCGATCGCGCTGGAGCCGGTCGCGTTCGAAGACTGGCGCAAGCTGGCGCTGGCGCGCAACAACCAGCTGGCGGCGGCCCGCCTGGCGGTCGAAACCGCCCGCCTGGACATCGACCGTGTGCGCGCGGGACACTACCCGCGCGTGGACTTCGTGGCCACCTACAACAGGAGCGACAGCGAATCGCTGACCAACCTGAACCAGCAGCAGGTCAACCGCCAGCTCGGCGTGCAGGTGAACATTCCCCTGTACCAGGGCGGGGCGATCAGCGCCAGCACGCGCCAGGCCGCGGCAGCCTATGGCCGGGCCCAGGCCGAACTGGATGCCCGCACCAATGAAATCACGGTCGAGCTGCGCAAGGCTTACAGCCTCGTCACCAGCAGTGCGCGCAAGGTCGACGCGCTGAGCAAGGCGGTCGAGTCGGGCAAGCTCCTGATGACTGCCACCGAGCAGAGCATCAAGGGCGGTGTCCGCATCAACCTCGACCTGCTCAATGCCCAGCAACAGCTGTTCACCAGCCAGCGCGACCTGGCGCAAGCGCGCTATGCCTACCTGATCGCGCTGATGCGCTTGCGCGCAGCGGCAGGCGTCCTGCAGGCCGATTCGGTGCGCGAGATCGCAGCCCACTTCCTCTGATCTTCTGCCGACTGCAAGCGGACCGGCCCTGCCGGTCCGCTTGTCTCCCTGATACCACAAGTCCATACGACCGGCGTCGCCCCGGTTGCTGCCGCTTGCGCGTAAACCTTTCAACAGTGCATTTTTCCTGAGCCTTGCGGCTTTCCGTGCCAGCCTTGCGCCGCTGCGCCGAAAGCCGCATGGATGGCTGTTTCGAGCTCGTCAGTAGCCTTGTCCGGCAGCGCCAAGAATTGTTAAATATCGATTCGCAGAGGAAATCTATTCTTCTATGTAATTGATTTTCTTAAAGAAATTAGGTGCGCACGGATGAGTGGATTGCGCCCTTGTTCTTTTTATTACGGTATATTTTCCTCACCATTTTGATGAGGAGGCCGTGATGGCAACTGATTACATAAACGAAGTGCAGAAACTGTATGTCGCCTATTTCAGCCGCCCGGCAGACCCGGCCGGCCTGGAATTCTGGGCCAAGAACCTGGCGACCAACCCGAATGGCTACCAGGAAATTGCCCAAGCGTTCTCGACCTCGGCCGAATACCAGGCGACCTATGGCGGCATGAATAACCGTGCCGTGGTGGCGGAAGTGTACGAGAACCTGTTCGGCCGTGCGGGCGAAGCCGCCGGCATCGATTTCTGGGCGAACGCCCTGAACACGGGTGCGCTGAACATCGGCAACGTGGTGACCGGCGTCGCCGCGGGCGCCCAGGGTGACGATCGCATCGCGTTCAATGCCAAGGTGGGCGTGTCGACCCAGTTCACCAACCGGATCGATACCGATGCCGAAAAGGCCGCCTACACCGGCGCCAAGACAGCGGTCGCGGTCGACTACATCGCCCAGGTGAAGAACCTGCAGACGGGCGCCATGTATTCCGACCCGGGCCAGATCGATGCGGCCATCGCGAAGATCGTCGGTTCGCCAAGCGGTTTTGACTTCGACGGCATGGCGATGGTTTGAAATAATATTTCAAAAATAGACGTTTTTTGAAATATTATGAAGTGAAACTTGTAGGGTAGTGGAAGCGGTATGGCGCAGGTAGCGCATTACCGTGGCAGAGCATAGAGTGGGCGTAGAGTGGTCGGCCCCGCCGACCACGCGTCCATCGGGTCTTACGAAGCGGCCGGCTCCTGACCGGCCGGCGCCGCGGCGCCCTTGTCCTTGCCGGCGCAGTGCGGGCAGGACACGCCCGGCACATACTCGGGCGACAGCTGCTGGCGCGGCGTCACCACGGCGCGGCAGGCGAAGCACTGCGTGGTTTCGGTCGGCTCGAGCTTCGGGTTGAGCGCGGTGCGGTAGTCGAACACGAAGCAGTCGCCCTGGTAGTGCTCGCCGCCGACTTCCTCGAAATACTTGAGGATGCCGCCGTCGAGCTGGTAGACGCGCTCGTAGCCGATGTTCTTCATGTGGATCGCGGCCTTCTCGCAGCGGATGCCGCCGGTGCAGAAGGTTACCACCGTCTTGCCGGCCAGCTCATCCTTGTGCTGCGCGGCCACTTCGGGAAACTCCGTGAACTTGTCGATGCGGTAGTCCAGCGTGTTCTGGAAGGTGCCGACATCGACCTCGAAGGCATTGCGGGTTTCCATCATCACCACCGGCACGCCCTCGTCGTCGTGGCCCTGGTCGAGCCAGCGCTTGAGCGTCTTCGGATCGACCGACGGCGCGCGGCCGAGTTCCGGCTTGATGAGCGGCATGCGCATCGTGATGATTTCCTTCTTGATCTTCACCAGCATGCGCTTGTGCGACTGCTCAAGCGACAGGCTTTCCTTCCACTCGAGGTCAGCTAATCTAGCGTCGCTGCGGACCCAGGCGAGGTACTGGTCGATGTGCTCGCGCGTACCCGACAGGAACATGTTGATGCCTTCCGGCGTCAGCAGGACCGTGCCTTTCAGGCCGAGTTCGTTGCACAGCGCCTGGTATTGCGGGCGCAGTTCTTCGAGATTGTCGAGGGTGACGAATTTGTAGGCGGCGATATTGACGTACATGGCTGCTGACGCTGGGACTTGGTGAAGACAGCCGACTATTATAAGGCAGCCGCTGCTTGAAGCGGCAATTCCAGAGGGAATGGCTCGGGTTTTCACATTAGAATAGAAGAATTAGAACAACAAGCCGCGCGCCAGCCGGTCTCTTCATGCATTCCCTGAACATCCAGTACAACCCGCGCATCGACCAGTTGCGCTGGCTCGCCGCCACCCTGGTTTTCCTGTTCCATTTCCACCTCGAATATGCCGGCAACGGCGGCGTGCGCCTGACCGGTCCGTGGACCGCCCTGATCACGGAAGGGCACACCGGCGTTGGCCTGTTCTTCACGCTGTCGGGCTTCCTGTTCATGCAGATCGCCCTGCACCAGCACGGGGCCGGGCGCGAGATCGTCTACCGCGACTTCCTGCGCAACCGCGTGCTGCGCATCCTGCCGCTCTACCTCGTCATCTTCCTGGTCGCCACCTCGATCGGCCGCGACAAGTTCGCGCCCCAGGACCTGCTCTACCTGTTCGCCTCCAACCTCGGCCTGGCGCCGACCTCAGGCACGGTGATCACCGGCGCCGCCTGGACCATCTCGCTGGAATTCCTGTTCTACATGGTCTTCCCCTTCCTGGCGCGCTTCAGCATCGAACGCGGCGTGGCCTACCTGGGCGGCTGGCTGGTGCTGATGGCCTTCTTCAAGGTGGCGGCTTATACGGTCAACGACAACAGCACGCTGATGTATTTCAGCACCTGGGTCGGCCGCTTCGACCAATTCCTGATCGGGATGGCGGCGGCCATGCTGTATGCCCGCTGGCGTAACGCATTGCCGCGCTGGGCGCCGCTGCTGCTGGTGGCGAGCGTGGTCCTGGTGCTGTGGGATACCGCCCTGATGCACCGCGTCGCCCCCTTCGGCGCCACGCCACGCTCGGCCTTCTGGATCGTCTGGCCGACGCTGGAGAGTCTTGGCTGGGCCGCGCTGATCCTGGCCTGGGTCTCGTTCGGGCCGCGCCTGCCGGCGCCGGTCGAACGCGCGCTGAGCCAGGGCGGCAAGATCAGCTTCTCGTTCTACCTGCTGCACATGGGACTGCTGCACATCTTTGCCGCCCGCATCGGCCTGGTGGCGCCGACCGGCACTGTCTGGGTCGACGCCGCCATCATGCTGGCGGTGGCTTATGGCGCCACCTGGGCGCTGTCGACACTGAGCTACCACATCGTCGAGGAACCCTTCCTGCGCATGCGCCGCAACTATGGCGCCAGCCATCCGCAAGCTGCGCGGGTTGCGTAGGGTGGGCGGGTCTTCCCGCCCACGCGGTGATCGTTATCGGCTCCGTCATCGTGCCGGATGATCTTGCTGCAAGCTATCACCGCGTGGGCGAGGGACTCGCCCACCCTACGATGCTCGAACGCAACGACTGAACAGTCACACAACTTCAAGCGACAGCCCAGCCGGAGTAAAATGTCGGAATGACTTCCCCGACTTTCACCCACCTCCGCGTCCACTCCGAATACTCCATCGTCGACGGCCTCGTGCGCATCGACGACATCGTGGGGGCCTGCGCGAAGGACCAGCAGCCGGCGCTGGCCGTGACCGACCTGGCCAACATGTTCTGCCTGGTGCGCTTCTACAAAGCGGCGCGCGGGAAGGGGATCAAGCCGATCGTCGGCGTCGACGTCTGGATCACCAACGACGAGAACCGCGACAAGCCGTCGCGCCTCCTGATCCTGGCCAAGAACCGCACGGGCTACCTGCAGCTGTGCGACCTGCTCTCGAAGGCCTGGCTCACCAATCAATACAAGGGCCGCGCCGAGATCCGCGTCGAATGGCTGGAAGCCCTGGCCACCTCCACCTCGACGCTGGAACCGGAGGCGGACCAATCCAATGCCCTGATCGTGCTGTCGGGCGCCTGCTTCGGCGACGTCGGCCAGGCCATCGACCAGGGCGACATCGAGCGCGCCGAACGCGCGGCCCAGCGCTGGGCGCGCATGTTCCCGGGTCACTTCTACATCGAGATCCAGCGCGCCGGCCAGCCCAACCAGGAGCAGGGGGTGCGCCACTCGGTGGCCCTGGCCGGGCGCCTCGGCCTGCCGGTGGTGGCGACCCACCCGGTGCAGTTCCTGAACAAGGACGAATTCATCGCCCACGAAGCGCGCGTCTGCATCGCCGAAGGCGAGATGCTGGCCAACGCCAAGCGCGTGCGCCGCTTCAACGAAGAGATGTGCTTCAAGTCGCAGGCCGAGATGGCGGAACTGTTCGCCGACCTGCCGGGCGCGCTCGCCAACTCGGTGGAAATCGCCAAGCGCTGCAACGTCACCCTCACGCTGGGCAAACCCCAGCTGCCGGACTTCCCGACCCCGGACGGGATGAGCATCGACGACTTCCTGGTGGCGGAAACGAAGAAGGGCTTGGAAGAGCGCCTGGTGCAGCTGTATCCGAACGAGGAGCAGCGCGAAAAGGAACGCCCGCGCTACGAGGCGCGCCTCGAGTTCGAGAACCAGACCATCATCAAGATGAAGTTCCCGGGCTACTTCCTGATCGTGGCGGAGTTCATCCAGTGGGGCAAGAACAACGGCGTGCCGATCGGCCCGGGCCGCGGCTCGGGTGCGGGCTCGCTGGTCGCGTATGCGCTCAAGATCACCGACCTGGATCCGCTGAAATACAACCTGCTGTTCGAGCGCTTCCTGAACCCGGAACGCGTCTCGATGCCAGACTTCGACATCGACTTCTGCCAGGAAAAGCGCGAACTGGTGATCCAGCACGTCAAGGATTTGTACGGACGTGATGCGGTATCGCAGATCGCCACCTTCGGCACCATGGCGGCCAAGGGCGCGATCCGCGACGTCGGCCGCGTGCTCGACTTCGGCTACAACTTCTGCGACGGCATCTCCAAGCTGATCCCGTTCAAGCCGGGCAAACCGGTCTCGATCGCCGAGGCGATCGAAGAGGAACCGCTGCTCAAGGAGCGCCTCGAGAACGAGGAAGAGGTCAAGCAACTGCTCGACCTGGCCCAGCAGGTCGAAGGCATCACCCGCGGCATCGGCATGCACGCCGGCGGCGTGCTGATCGCGCCGGGTAAACTCACCGACTTCTGCCCGCTGTACACCCAGGGCGGCGACGCCGGCGTCGTCTCGCAGTACGACAAGGACGACGTGGAGGCCGTCGGCCTGGTGAAGTTCGACTTCCTGGGCCTGACCACCTTGACCATCCTGGACCGCGCGGTGAACTACATCCGCGCGCTCGACCCGCAGGACGCCGATTTCAACCTCGAGACCCTGCCCCTGACCGACCGGCCGTCCTACAAGCTGCTGTCCGAAGCGAAGACCGTCGCGATCTTCCAGCTTGAATCGCGCGGCATGCAGGGCATGCTGAAGGACGCGCGTCCCGACCGTTTCGAGGACATCATCGCGCTCGTCGCCTTGTACCGTCCGGGCCCGATGGACCTGATTCCCGACTTCTGCAAGCGCAAGCACGGCGAGAAGTTCGATTACCCGGACCCGCGCACCGAGTCGATTCTGTCCGAGACCTACGGCATCATGGTCTACCAGGAGCAGGTCATGCAGATGGCGCAGATCGTCGGCGGCTACTCGCTGGGCGGCGCGGACATGCTGCGCCGCGCGATGGGCAAGAAGAAGGCGGAAGAGATGGCCGAGCACCGCGCCATCTTCCGCGCCGGCGCCGCCAAGGACGGATTGAGCCAGGAAAAGGCCGACGAGATCTTCGACCTGATGGAGAAGTTCGCGGGCTACGGCTTCAACAAGTCGCACGCGGCCGCTTACGCGCTACTGTCCTATCACACGGCCTACCTCAAGGTGCACCACACCGCCGCGTTCATGGCAGCCAACATGTCGCTGGCGATGGAAGACACCGAGAAGATCAAGATCCTGGTCGAGGACGCGATCGACGTCTGCAAACTCACCATCCTGCCGCCGGACGTCAACGAGTCGCACTTCCGCTTCACCCCGGAAGGCCAGCCGCGTTCCGTGACCGGCAAGCAGGTCTCGAACATCCGCTACGGCCTGGGCGGCGTGAAGGGCGCGGGGCAGGGCGCGATCGAGGCGATCATCGCCGCCCGTACGGAAGGCGGCAAGTTCAAGGACCTGTTCGACTTCTGCATGCGCGTGGACCGCAAGCAGATTAACCGCCGCACCATCGAATCGCTGATCCGCGCTGGCGCGATGGATGGCTTCGGCGTCGACCGCGCAGTCCTGCTGGCTTCGGTCGGCTTCGCCATGGAAGCGGCCGGCCAGGCCGCCGCCGCCGCCAACCAGGTCAGCCTGTTCGGCGGTGACGATTCCGACCTGGTGGCGCCGCCGGAATACGTCAAGGCGACCCCGTGGACCGACCGCCAGAAGCTGGCCGAAGAGAAGATCGCGCTCGGCTACTACCTGTCGGGCCACATGTTCGATTCCTACGCGGCCGAGGTGCGGCGCTTCGCCAAGACCAAGCTGAAGGACCTGGAACCCTCGCGCGACCCGCGCATGCTATGCGGCGTGATCACCGGCGTGCGCACCCAGATGACCCAGCGCGGCAAGATCCTGATCGTGGCGCTGGACGACAAGACCGGCGTGGTCGAGGTGACCATCTACAGCGAGCTGCTGGAGCAGAACAAGAACATCTTCAAGGAAGACGAATTCCTGCTGGTGGTTGGCAAGGTGTCGGAAGACCGCTTCAATGGCGGCCTGCGCATCACCGCCGAGAAGGTCTACGACATCGCGGCGGCGCGCATCCAGTACGGCTTCAAGCTGGAGATGGACGTTCCGTGCGACCTCAATCCCGCCAAGCTGGCCGAGGTCCTGCAGCCGCACCGCATGCAGGACGGCATGCCGGTCAGCCTGCGGATCAAGCCGCAGGGCGTGGAAGCCATCCTGCAGCTCGGGGACGACTGGCGCGTGGCGCCCTCGGATACGCTCAAGCAGCAGCTGGAGCTGACGCTGGGGGCGAAGGACGTGGCGGTGGAGTACTGATCCATATTGTCTTCGTAGGGTGGGCGGCTCCACCTGACGACATGCCGGCCTCCGGCAGGCGCAGCCACTGCACCAGCGCCGAGGCGCGCTCGCCGCCCGCGAGGAACAGGGCTGCCAGGCGGCGGCGCTGGCTGCTCGAGGGGTTCGCGGGCCAGGACGCCAGCAGCTGTTCGGCCTGGGCCGTCGCTTCGGGCACGTCGAGGCCGGTCGCCAGCCGGGCCGGCGCGGGATCCCAGCAGTAGCTCGCGACCGTGTACTTGTAGCGGCCGGGATAGCGGCGCACGTGGTCGCACTGCGCCCCCGACAGCGCCTCGATGCTGATCGCATCCGGCTTCCAGGCGGCCAGCCGGTCCTCGAGGCCGCGCAGGGTGGCCGGATCGAAGCTCTTCGGAAAATAGGACAGGTGGGGCGAACCGAGCACCATCACCTCGTTCGCGGGCCCCTTGGCCGGGCCCTTCATGGTGGCGGGAGCGAAATCGGGCTGGTAAGCCTGCGCGCTGGCGACGCCGGAAAACACTGCTGCAAGGAGAAATGCATACATCGGGCGCACGTCGATTTCCTTTCTCGGGAATGGGAACATCGGACGATCATGGCATGCTGACTCGGCAAGATCAACCTATGCATGCCTCGAACATGCGGGGTGCATTAGCGGGGCATTCCTTCCACTACGGCATCGACCGTGCTACATTTTCATGTATGTACAACAATATGATGGGGACCCTGGCCATGCAGACACTGACTCAACTTCGCGCGGATTTCGACGAGCGCTCCAAGGGCGCCATGTCCTTGCCGATCGCCGGCATGCTGGTCTGGTGCGTCGTCGGCGTCCTGGGAATACTCCTGCCGCCGAAGGCCGCCATCCTGGCGCTGGTGTTCGCGACCGGTGCGATCTTTCCGCTGGCGATGGCGATTGCCAGGCTGCGTGGTGAACAGTTGCTGGAAAATGCCAATCCGCTGGCCAAGTTGATGGGCGTCTGCGTCCTGATGGTCAACCTGCTGTGGGCAGTACACATTCCTCTGCTGATGCGGGCGCCCGAGTTCGTCCCGCTCAGTCTCGGCATCGCACTCGGGCTGCACTGGATGGTCTATTCCTGGATCATCGGCCATCCACTCGGCTATCGCCATGCGATCCTGCGCTCGGCCGGCCTGGTCGCGGTCTGGTTTGCGTTTCCCGCCCACTCCGTCAGCGCATCGGCGGCGGTGGTCGTCGCGGCCTATGCGCTCACGATCGCCGAAATGCGCATGCGCCGCAGTGCGCTCGCCGTCCCGGCGGCTGCAGTAGATAGCATGGGTGCCTGACGAGGGCCGCTCTCATGCCCGGAACGCGGGCTCCCGGTGCTCGCGCAGTCCGCGCACCGCCTGGACCGTCCTGGTTGCAGCCCGCTCCAGCACCACCTTGCGGTTGCTCGATTCCTCGTCGCGCCTGGCTTCCCGGTGCCACAGGTGCAGCACCTCGGTGGCCAGGGCGCCGTCCTTGCGCAGCACGCCGGCATGGAACAGGCGCAGCACCAGGTCGGCATCCTCGTGGCCCCAGCCCACGAAACTCTCGTCGAAACCGTTGACCTTCTCCAGGTCCGCGCGCCAGACGGCCAGGTTGCAGCTCTTGATGCGGCGCCAGCTGAACCGGCGCCGTACCCGGCCGAGGTCGGGCCAGCGCAGCATCGTCTGCAGCACCTTGTTCATGTCGCCGCGCAGGCGGCAGCGCAGGCGGTCCAGCAGGGGCATGCCGGCCACGTCGATGCGTTCGCGCAGGACGCGTTCGGTCAGCGCCTGGCTCAGGAGGATGCGGCTGCCGGCGACCAGGAAGCCCGGCCGCGCCAGCTGCCGGTGGCGCCGGATGAAGTCGCGCTGCGGCACGCAGTCGCCGTCCAGGAAGATGATATAGTTGCCGGTTGCCGCCAGCGTGCCGCGGTTGCGCGCCATCGCGGCGCGGAAGCCTTGGTCCGGCTGCCACACGTGCTTGAGCGGCACGGGCGAGCGCGCTGCCAGGGCGGCGACGGTTTCCCGCGTGTTGGCAGTCGAGCCGTCATCAGCGATAATGATTTCAAAATTCTTGTCATCCTGCATGAAACAGGCCTCCACGACCGCTTCGAGTGCGTCCGGGCGGTTGTATGTGGTGATCACGACAGAGATGGTCGGGGTTTGCTGCATGGAAGTCCAATTAACACGTGCTCAAGCTTGGCAAGAGTATCCCACAAGAACATGAATGAACAATAATCAGACGAAAATCGGGGTGCCGATGCAGCGTTGGATCGGCTTCCTGGTTTTCCTGTTCCCTTTCCTTAGCCTCATCACCCCGTCCGGCATCGGCTTTTCCAGTCTCGTCTTCGTGCTTGCGCTGCTGTGCGTACCGCGCAAGGCCTGGGCTGCGATGGCGCCGCATTGGCGCGAGATCCGCTGGGTGCTGGCGGCCTTCGGCTACTATTTCCTACTGGCGCTGGCCTTCGTGCTGGCGCGTCCCGAGGCCGACTGGAGCTACCTCGACAAGCCCTCGCGCATGCTCCTGGGATTCAGCGCCCTCATGCTGGTGGTGCTGGCGCGTCCCGCGCGCGCCTGGCTGTGGTGGGGCGTGATCCTCGGCGCCCTGGGCGCGCTGCCCTTCATCGCCTGGCAACGCTTCGTGCTCGATATCTACCGCCCGGGCGGCTGGCTCAATTCGATTACCTTCGGCGACATCGCATTGTGCCTGGCGCTGGTGGCGCTGGCGGCCGCCATCGACTACCGCCACAGCACCCGCAAGGCGATCTTCCCGGCGCTCGGCGCGCTGGCGGGCCTGGGCGCGACGGTCATCAGCGGCACCCGCGGCGGCTGGATCGCGCTGGTGCTGGCGGCCATCCTGTTCCTGACCTACGCGCGCCTGCTGCAGAGCCGGCGCGTGCGCCTGCTGCTGGTCGGCAGCTTCGCGCTGTTCGCCTCGACCTTCTTCATCCCCGCCTTCGGCGTGCAGGAACGGATGGACCAGGGCATGCACGACGTCCAGGTATGGCTCGATGGCGGCAGTGCCTTCTCGAACGTCGGCATCCGCCTCGAGCTATGGAAGGGCGCCCGCTACCTGATCGCGGAAGAACCCTGGTTCGGGCGTACCCCCGAGGGCGTGCGCGCCGGGCTGCGCGAGCTGGCGCAGCAGGGCAAGGTCCAGGACGTGATCCTCGAGTTCGGCCACCACCTGCACAACGATATCCTGCAGGCGCAGGCGACCGGCGGCGTGTTCGGGCTGCTCGCGTATGCCGGCATCCTGGCCGCGCCTTTCGCCTTCTTCGCGCGCGCCATCGGAGGCGGCTCGCGCCGCGGGATGCCCCAGTTCGCCCCGGCCCTGGCGGGCATGCTGGTGGTGCTCGCTTATTTCGGCTTCGGCCTCACCGAAGTCATCTTCTGGTCCTTGAAGGGCACCATGTTCTACGTGCTCATGGTGGCTCTCCTGATGGGCTTCTGCCTGACCGCGAAAGCCGACGCGCAGGCCGGTATGGGAACACAACGTGGACAATAAATTGGAAAACAAGGTCATCATCAAACGCCTGCTGGCGGTGGTCAAGCCCTACCAGACGCGGGCCTGGCTGGCGCTGCTGTCGATGGCGCTCACCGCCGCCACCCAGCCGCTGCTCGGCAAGGCCCTGCAGCTGCTGATCGACCTCGGCTTCGAGGAGAAGGTACCGTTCAGCCTGTGGTGGATTCCCGGCGTGCTGGTGTCGATCTTTATCCTGCGCGGCATCGGCACCTTCTCGACCGCCTACCTGAACAACTGGGTCACCAGCCGCGTGCTGAACGACCTGCGCGCGATGGTCTTCGACCGCGTGCTCAGGCTGCCGGTGGCGCGCTTCCATGAAGAGTCGACCGGCAAGATCATCAATGTCGTGGTGAACGAGGTGCGCCAGGTGGTGGACATGCTGCAGTCGGTGTTCGTGGCCTGCGTGCGCGATACCCTGGTCGTGATCGGCCTGCTCGGCACGCTGCTCTACCTGAACTGGAAGCTGACCCTGGTGGCGATCATCGTGATCCCGCTGACCGCCGTGATCGTGCGCACCACCACCGGCCGCCTGCGTCGCCTGAACCGCGAGAACCTGCGCGTGACGGCCGAGCTGACCCAGGTGGTGGAAGAAGCCACGCGCGGCCACCAGGTGATCCGCGTGTTCTCGGGCGAGCGCTACGAGCGTACGCGCTTCCATGCGCGCAGCGAAGCGCTGCGCGGCTTCTCGCAGCGCATGACGGTCGCGTTTGCGGCCACCACCCCGGTGACCCAGATCGCCACCTCGATGGCGCTGTCGCTGGTGGTGGTGCTGGCGATCCAGGCCAACATGACCCAGGGCGAGTTCGTCCAGTTCGTGACCATGATGCTGATGCTGCTGACGCCCATGAAGTCGCTGGCCGAGGTCAACGGCCCGATGCAGCGCGGGATCGCGGCGGCCGAGACGGTGTTCGGCCTGATCGACTCCCCGGCCGAGCGCGATACCGGCACGCGGGAGCTGGGCCGGGCGAGAGGCCACCTGCGTTTCGAGAACGTCTCGTTCCGCTATCCGAACGCGGCCAGCCAGGCCCTGAGCGAGGTCACGCTGGACGTGCAGCCGGGCCAGACGGTGGCGCTGGTGGGCGTGTCGGGCGGCGGCAAGTCCACTTTCGTCAACCTGGTGACGCGTTTCTACGATCCGGAAAGCGGGCGCCTGCTGCTCGACGGCGTGCCTTACCCGGACGTCAAGCT
Organism: Massilia sp. LC238; assembly: GCF_000735635.1. Lineage (NCBI taxonomy): Bacteria > Pseudomonadati > Pseudomonadota > Betaproteobacteria > Burkholderiales > Oxalobacteraceae > Massilia > Massilia sp. LC238. Next base: position 49,606 of record NZ_JNNN01000077.1, read on the forward strand.
GGCCAGCCTGCGCGCGCAGCTGGCGATGGTGAGCCAGAACGTGGTGCTGTTCGACGACACGCTGGCGGCCAACATCGCCTACGGCGCGGAGAAGATCGACTACGAACGCCTGGCGGCGGCGGTCAGGGCCGCGCACCTGACGGACGTGGTGGCCAAGCTGGAAGACGGCGTGGAGACGCGCATCGGCGAGAACGGCATGCGCCTGTCGGGCGGCCAGCGCCAGCGCGTGGCGATCGCGCGCGCGATCTACAAGGATGCGCCGATCCTGATCCTGGACGAAGCCACCTCGGCGCTCGACAACGAGTCCGAGCGCGCGGTGCAGGCGGCGCTGGAGACCTTGATGTCGGGACGCACCACCATCGTGATCGCGCACCGGCTCTCGACCATCGAGCGCGCCGACCGGATCGTGGTGATGGAGCACGGCCGCATCGTCGAGCAGGGCACGCATGCGGAACTGCTCGATGCGAACGGGATGTATGCGAATCTGTACCGGCTGCAGTTCGTGGCGGCGGACGAGGCGAGTTCGTAAGCTACTGGTAACGCATACAAAATTGGGTCCCGGCCTGCGCCGGGACGACGGTTTTCAGGCAGCAGGTCGAAACAGCGTTTGTGGCCTGCACCTTTAGCACGTCGTCCCGGCGAAGGCGGGAACAATGCCATGGGCATTGTTCCCCCCAAGTTGTTTTTGACGTTACAACCTCAGCTGGCGTAATGCGCCGCTTCCCCCGGCACTTCCGCATCGCGCCCATGCGCCCGGTCCTGCACCGCTTCCACATACCGGCGCAGCGCATCGTCCAGCGACGGCAGCATCATGGCCCGCTCGCTCGACAGGGCGCTGTATTCCGGCCGGCGCGCCAGGTGCCCGCAGGCCTCGCTCGACACCACTTCCAGCCTGGCGTGATCCACGCCCGCCGCCTCGCAGGCGCGCTTGGCCAGTTCGGCCCAGGTGAGCGCCTCGGCATTGGTCAGGTGCCAGACGCCGCGTTCGCGGTCGATCAGGAGGTCGAGCGAGACGTTGACCAGGTCCGGCACGTAGGTCGGCGAGACCACCATGTCGCCTGCGGCCTGGAAGGGCTGGCCGCTTTCCAACGCATTGAGCGCCTGCGTGACGAAGTTGTGCCGGTCCCAGGGCCCGAAGAAGGCGCTGGTGCGAATCACCAGGGCCTGCGGGTCGGCGTCCAGCACGCGCTGCTCGGCCTCCATCTTGCTGCGGCCGTACACGCCGAGCGGATTGAGGGCGTCCGACTCGACATAGGGCGCGCCTTTGGTGCCGTCGAAGACCAGGTCGGTGGAGAAGGTCATGAAGCGCAGCTGGTGGCGGATGCAGGCCAGTGCCAGGATCGTCGCGCCCAGCGTGTTCTCGCGCATGCAGCGTTCGGAATCGCCCTCGGCCTCGTCCACGCGCACGTAGCCGCCCGCATTGATGATCGCCCACGGCTTGTAGCGCAGGATCGCCGCCTCCACCGAAGCCGGGTCGGTGATGTCCATCTCCTGGCGCGTCAGCACGCGGTAGGCCAGATTGCGGTTCTCGCAGATGCGGGCATAGGCCGAGCCCAGGGTCCCGGTGGCGCCGGTGATCAGGATCGGCTGCACCACGCTCGACTTGAACTGGCTGCGGATCGCGATGTCGGCCACCGCGGTGCGGGTCGCCACCGGCTTGCAGAAGAAGCGGCCCGGGCGGCGCCACCAGCCTTCGCCCTGCAGCACCGGGTTGGTTAGCGGACGTCCGCTGGACAGTTCGCGCATCAGGGTGGCGACGGCGGTCGGGCGCGGTTCGCCGCCGCGCACGTCGAACGGGCCCGGTTCGTAGTAGCCGCGGCACTCGGTGACCAGGCAGTTCCAGTCGTAGGAGCCGAGGAGGGCCCAGACCGTCACCGCGCGCACGTCGGCGCCCTGTTGGCGTGCGCTGCGCGCCGCGTTCCAGATCTCGAGCAGCCAGCGCATCTGGTCTTCGCGGTTGGCGTCGATGTGCGCTTCGGTGATGGCGATCGGCAGGCCGTAGCGTTCCCAGGTTTCCATCAACAGCGGTCCGATGCCCGGCGTCGGCGTGGCCAGTGCGCGCGGCGTCTCGATGTCGGCGTGCGGGATGCCCCGGTAGACATGGCGCCGGTTCTCCGGATAGCGCTCCGGACGGTGGTCGAGCCAGCGTTCGCTGGTGGCATAATAGTTGACGCCGATGATGTCGGGCGGGCAGGGGTTGTCGCGGAACCAGAGCAGCTCTTCCTCGGTGGCGTTCGACTCCAGCAGGTAGTCCCATAGTGTGTGGTGCTGGTCGACCTTCCCGCACAGCAGGTCCCAGCCCAGCCAGCGGCGTTCGTTGAAGAAGCTGACCACTTCCTGCATCTCGGGCGTGCCGTAGGTCTTGGACAGGTCGTCGGTCGCGACCAGCTTGGCGTCCGGGTTGACTTCGCGGATCGCGCGCATCGCCAGCACGGTGGCGCGGCACTCGTTGATCAGGGCGCGGATGAAGGTGGATTCATCGCTGCCGTGCGGGTACCAGACGCCTGCCAGACCGGAAAAGCGCGCCGTGGTCAAAGGTTCGTTGACCGGGGTGTAGTACTCGGCCCAGGGGTAGCGACGGGCTACCGCGCCGGCGTACTCGGCGAGCTTTTCGGGGAAGGCGGGATCGACCAGGCTGGTGTCGCGTGGTCCGCTGCCATGGTGAAGGAGGCCGACGATGGGCGTGACGCCCAGCTGCTGCAGGGCCGGCAGGCGTTCGTCGGACCATGACCAGTCGGCGGACTCGATGCCATCGGGCGCGGTGCGCTCCCACAGCACCGGATAGCGGATGGCCTTGATGCCCAAGGAGGCAAAACGGTCGATGTCCTGCAGGCGCTCGGCGTGGCCGTTGCGCTCCATCTGGCTGAAGTAATTGTCGCGCACGCGGTTGACCGTGCATTCGAGCCCTCCCCAGAGCTCGAGATCAGGGGTGTGGTCCGGCTGGGAAACCATCGTTGTGTTCATGTTATGACCCGCTGTTTGTGAAGACAGCCTAAAGCCTAATGGCCGCATGCGACGAGTTGTGTGAACTAGCCCACATAAAAAGGACATTTCGGACCAGTCCTACATTTGTGCGCAAAATCCTCGTTTCGGTCGCTAACTTCTGCTAACTGGAAATTTCTATAAGTATGGAAACGTGGGGCGACCGGTGCGCCGCACAGGTCGCGGAGCGGCGACAATATGTCCCGACAAGGAGGGCATGATGTACATGGTGTACTGGACGATCGTCGAAGCCGACAAATGCACGCCGCACCAGAAGCTGTTCGAGACCACGGCCATGGTGGAGGCGATGCAGTACATGGAAGTGCTGCGCGCGCGCCAGCGCGAAGGGGAGGGCGTGCGCTTCATCACGATGTCGTCGGAGCATCCGGACCTGGTCGGCCATCCGGGCGTGGACGTGACGGGGCCGGACTACAACTGGAAAAAGCGGCGCCGTTGAGCTTATACGGTTAGCCGTCTCTTCAATATCTTGCCGCTCGGCGCTGCCGGCAGCGCATCCATGAACACGATGCGCGACGGCCGCTTGTAGGGCGCCAGGCGCGCGCGCAGCCAGTCCTGCAGCGCGGCCGCATCGACTTCCTCCGCTTTCTCCACGAAGGCCACCACCTCTTCCTCGCCGCCGGCAAGCGGCCGGCCGACCACCGCCGACTGCAGCACGGCCGGGTGGCTGTTGAGCGCCGTCTCCACTTCCAGTGGATAGACATTGAAACCCGAGCGGATGATGAGTTCCTTCAGGCGCCCGGCAATGAACAGCGCGCCGTCCTCGCCCCGGGTCGCGACGTCGCCGGTGGCCAGCCAGCCGCCGGGTCGCAGGGTGGCGCTGGTCTGCGCCGGATCACGGTAGTAGCCCGTCATCACGTTCGGCCCGCGCACCCACAGCTCGCCCGTCGCCGCGTCGATGCGCACTTCGACCCCGGGGATCGGATGGCCCACCGCGGTGTCGCCGCGCGGAGCGTCCAGGCGGGTCTGGGACACGGTCGGGCCGCTCTCGGTCAGGCCGTAGCCGTTGTGCAGGGGCAGCCCGAACACGCGTTCGACCTCGCGCTTGAGGGCCGGGTCCAGCGGCGAGCCGCCGGCGTAGCAGAAGCGCAGGCGCGACCGGACCGGTTCGCCCCCGGCGAGCGCCAGCAGGCGCGCATACATGGCCGGGACACCCTGCACGATGCTCAGCTCGCCGGCACGGATCTGCGCCAGCAGCGCCTCGGCGGAAAAACGCGGCATCAGGTGCAGGCAGGCGCCCGCGTACAGCGTGCCGAGCATGACCGAGCTGAGGCCATACACGTGCGAGATCGGCAGCACGCCGCTGGCATGGTCGGAAGGCTGCAGGCCGCGCAGCAGGCTCGAGGTGGCGGCGACGAACAGCAGGTTGGCATGGGTCAGCATGACGCCCTTGGGCTGGCCGGTGGTGCCGGTGGTATAGACCAGCGCCGCCACCTGGGCGCCGCCGGGAGATACCGGCTCCGGCAGGGCGGCGGGGTCGAGCGGCCCGGCCATCAGCTCGCCGCATGCCGCCGCGCCGTCGCACCTGGCATGGGCCAGCGCATCGTTCGATGCCGCCGTGGTGTAGAGCACCCGGCGCGGCGTGCTGTGGGCGCGGATCGCGGCCAGTTCGCCCCCGCTCAGGCGGGCATTGACGTTCACGCTCCAGGCGTCGAGGCTGGCGATGGCGAACAGCAGGGCCACCTGGGCCATGCAGTTCTCGCTCACCAGCATGACGCGGTCGCCGGGGCGTACGCCCAGCGCGCGCAGCAGGCCGGCGTAGCGATCCGTTTCGCGCTCCAGTTCGGCATAAGTCCACAGCTGTCCGCCTTCGGCGAGCGCCGGGGCTTGCGGTGACCGTGCGGCCTGGATGCGGACGATGTCGGAAATACGGGAGGGCAGGGCGGCTGGATCGATCATGGGCGGCTTTATACCTCTGTCGCGCACGCCAGGCAAGCGTTCCACCGTGCGCCGCCGGGTTTATACTCATTGCAACCGGCGACAGATCCGGACCACAACAGGGATGTCCACATGAACCACCCCATCATTCCGATCGCCCGCATTGGCGACAGCGGGGGCGCCAGCCGCCAGCGCAAGCGCGAGGCGCCCAAGGGCCGCCAGGTCGACCCGCAGGCCTTGAGCGAGGTGCAGGCGTTCCTTGGCGGCATGCCGCGCCGCCGCGACCTGCTCATCGAATGCCTGCACCTGCTGCAGGACGGCCTGAAGGCGCTGCCGGCCGCCCACCTGGCCGCGCTGGCGCAGGAGCTGCGCATGGCCCAGGCCGAGGTCTTCGAGGTCGCCACCTTCTATCACCACTTCGACGTGCTGCGCGAGGGCGAGGCTGCCCCGCCCGCATTGACGGTGCGCGTGTGCGACAGCCTGTCCTGCGCGATGGCGGGCTCGAACGAGTTGCTGGCGCGCCTGCCGGCGCTGCTCGGCGCCGAAGTACGCGTGCTCCCGACGCCCTGCATCGGCCGCTGCGAACAGGCGCCCGCGGCCGTGGTCGGCCAGCACCCGGTGCCGCAGGCGACGCTCGACGCGGTGCTGGGGAAGGTCGCCACGGGACAAGTGCGGCACCAACCCGAGCCCTGGCTGGCGTACCAGGACTATCGCGAAGCGGGCGGCTACCGCCTGCTGGCCGACTGCATGGCGGGCCGGCGCCAGGTCGACGATGTCCTCAGGGAGATGGAGGCCTCCGGCCTGCGCGGCCTGGGCGGCGCGGGCTTTCCGGCCGGGCGCAAGTGGCGCCTGGTGCGCGAGCAGCCCGGCCCGCGCCTGATGGCCGTGAACCTCGATGAAGGCGAGCCCGGCACCTTCAAGGACCGGTACTATCTCGAACGCGACCCGCACCGCTTCCTGGAGGGCATGCTGGTGGCGGCCTGGGCGGCCGGCGTCGAGGCGGTCTACATCTACCTGCGCGACGAATACCACGGCTGCCGCGCCATCCTCGACCATGAACTGAAGCGCCTGTTCGCGGCGCCGCCGGGCGAGGGACTGCCGCAGGTGCATGTGCGCCGCGGCGCCGGCGCCTACATCTGCGGCGAAGAGTCGGCGATGATCGAATCGATCGAAGGCAAGCGCGGCATGCCGCGCCTGCGTCCTCCCTACGTGGCCCAGCAGGGGCTGTTCGACCGGCCGACCCTGGTCCACAACTTCGAGACGCTGTACTGGGTGCGCGCCATCCTCGAGAACGGCGCGGCCTGGTTCGCGGGGCAAGGGCGCAACGGGCGGCAGGGGCTGCGCTCGTTCTCGGTCTCGGGGCGGGTGCGCGAGCCGGGCGTCAAGCTTGCCCCGGCCGGCATCACGGTACAGGAGCTGATCGACGAGTATTGCGGCGGTATGCTGGAAGGGCACCGCCTGTATGCCTACCTGCCGGGTGGTGCCTCGGGCGGCATCCTGCCGGCCTCGATGAATGCGATCCCGCTCGACTTCGACACCTTGCAAGCCTACGGCTGCTTCATCGGTTCGGCGGCGGTGATCGTGCTGTCGCAGCACGACAGCGCGGTGGCGGCGGCGCGCAATCTGCTGGCCTTCTTCAGACACGAGTCCTGCGGCCAGTGCACGCCCTGCCGCAGCGGCACCGCCAAGGCGCTGGCGCTGATGGACCAGCCACGCTGGGATACGCCATTGCTGGGCGAACTGTCGCAGGTGATGCGTGATGCCTCGATCTGCGGCCTGGGGCAGGCGGCGCCGAATCCCTTCGATTGCGTGATCCGCTACTTCCCGCATGAACTGGAGGGCGCATGAACGCCAGCATCCCCACCGTGCGCTTTGCGCTGAACGGCCGCGAGGTCGAGGCTCTGCCGCAGGAAACCCTGATCGAGGTCGCGGCGCGCGAAGGCGTCGATATACCGCGCCTGTGCTACAAGGAAGGCCTGGAGGCGGTCGGCAACTGCCGCTCCTGCATGGTCGAGATCGACGGCGAGCGCGTGCTCGCGCCTTCGTGCTGCCGCCATCCGAGCGCCGGCATGAAGGTCACGACCGACAGTCCGCGCGCACTGGCCGCCCAGAAGATGGTGCTCGAGCTCTTGTTGTCCGACATGCCCGAGGCCGAGTACACCCGCAGGAACGAAGTCGACCTGTGGGCGGAAAAGCTCGGCATCGAGAAGCCGCGTTTCACGCCAAGCCGCCGCCAGCCGCAGCGTGACGCGACCCATGCCGCCATCACCGTCAACCTGGACGCCTGCATCCAGTGCACGCGCTGCGTGCGCGCCTGCCGCGACGAGCAGGTCAACGATGTGATCGGCCTGGCCTTCCGCGGGCAAGAGACCAGGATCGTGTTCGACCAGGACGACCCTCTTGGCGCAAGCACCTGCGTGGCCTGCGGCGAATGCGTGCAGGCCTGCCCGACCGGCGCCCTGATGCCGGCGCGCGAAGTGGCCCTCGACATTCCCGACAAACAGGTCGATTCGGTCTGCCCCTACTGCGGCGTCGGCTGCCAGCTGACCTACAACGTGAAGGACAACAAGATCCTGTACGTGGAGGGGCGCAAGGGACCGGCCAACCTGGGCCGCCTGTGCGTCAAGGGGCGCTACGGCTTCGATTACGCGCACCATCCGCAGCGCCTGACCAGGCCCTTGATCCGCCGCGAAGGCGTGCCCAAGTCGGGCGACTTCACCATGGACCCGGAGCGCGTGCTGGAGGTGTTCCGCGAAGCGAGCTGGGAAGAAGCCCTGGCGCTTGCCGGCGGCAGGCTGGCCGGCATCCGCGACGCGCACGGTGGCGCGGCCCTGGCCGGCTTCGGCTCGGCCAAGGGCAGCAACGAGGAAGCCTATCTGTTCCAGAAGCTGGTGCGCACGGGCTTCGGGACCAACAACGTCGACCACTGCACCCGCCTGTGCCACGCCTCCTCGGTATCGGCCCTGCTGGAAGGGATCGGCTCGGGCGCGGTGTCGAACCCGGTGATGGACGTGACGCGCGCCGAGGTGATCGTCGTGATCGGCGCCAACCCGACCGTCAACCACCCGGTGGCCGCGACCTGGATCAAGAACGCGGTCAAGGCCGGGGCCAAGCTGATCGTGATGGATCCGCGCCGCTCCGAGCTGGCGCGCCACGCGCATCGCTACCTGCAGTTCGAGCCCGACACCGACGTCGCGCTGCTCAATGCGATGATGCACGTGATCGTCACCGAAAAACTGGTCGACCGGGACTTCATCGCCAGCCGCACCATCGGCTACGCCGAGCTGGAAGCCAATGTGGCCGAGTACAGCCCGGAGGCGATGGCGCCGATCTGCGGCATCGATGCCGACACCATCCGCTACGTGGCGCGCCTGTACGCCACCTCGCAGGGCTCGATGATCCTGTGGGGCATGGGCGTGTCGCAGCACGTGCACGGCACGGATAACGCACGCTGCCTGATCGCGCTGTCCTTGATGACCGGCCAGATCGGCCGTCCCGGCACCGGCCTGCATCCGCTGCGCGGCCAGAACAACGTGCAGGGGGCGTCCGACGCCGGCCTGATTCCGATGATGCTGCCAGACTACCAGCGCGTGGACAACCCGGCGGCGCGTGCGCGCTTCGAGCAGGCCTGGGGCGCCACCCTCGACCCGAAGCCGGGCCTGACCGTGGTCGAGATCATGGACGCCATCGATGCCGGGCAGATCCGCGGCATGTACATCATGGGCGAGAACCCGGCCATGTCCGACCCCGACGCCAACCATGCGCGCGCCGCGCTGGCTGCGCTCGAGCACCTGGTGGTGCAGGACATCTTCCTGACCGAGACGGCCTACCTGGCGGACGTGATCCTGCCGGCATCCGCCTTCCCGGAAAAGACCGGCACCTTCACCAATACCGATCGCTTGGTCCAGCTGGGCCGCCAGGCGATCGACCCGCCGGGCGAGGCGAAACAGGACCTGTGGATCATCCAGCAGATGGCGAAGCGCCTTGGCTTGAACTGGAACTATGGCCACGTGTCGGAAGTGTTCGACGAGATGCGTCACACCATGGCCAGCATCGGCGGCATCACCTGGGAGCGCCTGGAGCAGGAAGGCGCGGTGGTCTATCCCTGCATGAACGAGGGCGACGTGGGCCAGCCGGTGGTGTTCACCGAATTGTTCCCGCGCGAAGGCGGCAGGGCGCGGTTCGTTCCGGCCGACATCATCCCGGCCGACGAGCGGCCCGATAGCGACTACCCGATGGTCCTGATCACGGGCCGCCAGCTCGAGCACTGGCATACCGGCAGCATGACGCGGCGCGCCACGGTGCTCGATGCGATCGAGCCCGATCCGGTGGCGCTGGTCCATCCGCTCGATCTGGAACGAATGGGCATCCAGCCGGGCCAGCCCGTCACGATCGCTTCGCGCCGCGGCGAAGTGGTGCTGTACGCACGGGCCGACGACAGTTCGCCGGTGGGCGCGATCTTCGTGCCCTTCTGTTATTACGAAGCGGCGATCAACCGCCTGACCAATGCAGCGCTCGATCCTTTCGGAAAGATTCCGGAGTTCAAGTATTGCGCCATCAAGTTGACGCCCGGCGGCGAAGTCGCGCCGCAGGGAAGCTACGGTGGCGGCCAAATATTGGCGGGCATGGCACAATTGGCAACATGAACTGCCCTGACTTGCCCCCTTATCGTCCTGTCCTGTCCGAGGCGCACGCCTGCCTGACGCAGGAGGTCACGGCCGTGGACGAACGCGGCCGTCCCTCCAGCATCCACATTCCCGCCGAGCGCCCGCTCACCGTGTACGTGGACAAGCGCGAGATCGTCACCCTGATGACCCTGGGCGGCGCGCCCGAAGCCCTGACCCTGGGCTACCTGCGCAACCAGCGCCTGGTACGCACGCTCGAGGACATCGTCTCGATCCAGGTCGACTGGTCGGTCGATGCGGTGGCGGTCGTGACCCGAAGCGGCATTCTCGATATCGAGGAGCGCACGGCGAAGAAAGTCGTCACCACCGGTTGCGGGCAGGGCTCGGTGTTCGGCGGGCTGATGGACGAGGTCGACCAGATCACGCTGCCCGAGGATGCGCGCCTGCCGCAGTCGGTTGTCTACCGCATCGTCGAGCTGATTCGCACCCAGCAGTCGGTCTACAAGCAGGCCGGCTCGGTGCACGGCTGCGCGCTGTTCTCGCACGATGGGGAATTGCTGTACTTCGTCGAAGACGTCGGCCGCCACAACGCGGTGGACGCCATCGCCGGCCTGATGTGGCTCGACGGCCTGGAGGGTGGGGACAAGGTGTTCTACACCACCGGGCGCCTGACCTCCGAGATGGTGATCAAGGGCGCCCAGATGGGCATTCCCTTCCTGCTATCGCGCTCCGGCACTACCCAGATGGGCCACATGGTGGCGGAACGGGTCGGCATGTCGCTGCTGGCGCGCTGCTCGGGCAAGCATTTCCTGCTGCTGGCCGGGCACGAGCGCCTGGTGTTCGAGCCGGAGCTGCTCGAGCCGCTCAACGCACCATTCCACGCGCCAAAGCACGCCTGATGTCCCTGCTGGACGCAACGATGCACGCCTTCGCGCTGCTGTTCAGCGGCGACGAGGCGCTATGGCGCATCGTCTGGGTCTCGCTCAAGACCAGCATCCTCGGGCTGCTGCTGGCGGCCCCGCCGGCGGTCTTCCTCGGCTACGTCATCGCCATGCACCGCTTTCCGGGACGGCGCATCGCCATCTGGCTGGCCCAGGCCGCGCTGTCGCTGCCCACCGTCCTGATCGGCCTGCTGCTCTACCTGCTGTTGTCGCGGCGCGGCCCGATGGGCGGTCTCGAATGGCTGTTCACCCAGGAAGGCGTAATCCTCGGCCAGATGGTGATCGGGCTGCCGGTGCTGCTGGCGTTTACTCTGGCGGCGGTGCAGGCGGCCGACCCGCGCTATGCCGAGACGGCGATCGCCCATGGCGCTTCCCGCTGGCGCGTCATGGTCACGGTGCTGCACGAGGCGCGCTACGGCGTGATGGCGGCCGTCATCAGCGGCTTCGGCCGCGTGATCTCGGAAGTCGGCTGCGCCCTGATGGTAGGCGGGAACATCGAAGGGCAGACGCGTACCATCACCACCGCCATCGCGCTGGAAACCAGCAAGGGCGAGTTCGCGCAAGGGATCGCGCTGGGCATCGTGCTGGTCTCGCTGGCACTCCTGATGAACGGCGCGCTGGTGCTGCTGCAGGGCGAAGCCCACACGGCGGGAGGACGCCGGTGAACCCGCTGCTGACCCTGCACGGCCTGCGCAAGCGCCATGGCGAGCGCACGCTGTTCGAGATCGAGCAGCTGGCCATCGAGGCGGGCACGGCCTACGTGCTGACCGGCGTGAACGGGGCCGGCAAGTCGACGCTGCTGCGCATGCTCGCCGGCCTGGAGCGCGTTGACGCCTGCACGGTCGACTTCGACGGCCGCAGCATGCCGCTGCATCCTTATCCGCAAGCGTTGCGGCGCGCCATCGTGTTCGTGCACCAGCACCCGATCATGTTCTCGACCAGCGTCGCCCACAACATCGCCTACGGCCTGCTGGCGCGCGGCGAGAGCCGGCGCAGCGTGGCGCCCAGGGTCGAGGACGCGATGGCCTGGGCCGGCGTGGCGCACCTGCGCGACACCGATCCCGCACGCCTGTCCGGCGGCGAGAAGCAGCGCGTGGCCCTGGCGCGGGCGCGGGTGCTGCAGCCGCGCCTGCTGCTGCTCGACGAACCCACGGCCAACCTCGACGGCCCGGCGCGCGAGCAGGTCATCGAGCTGATCCCCACCTTGCTCGAGCAGGGCAGCAGCGTGGTGATGGCCTGCCACGACCGCGATCTGATCGGGCTGCCGGGCATCCGCCGCCTGAAGCTGCGCGACGGTCGCCTCGAATACCGCTGACACGGGCGCGGGTCCCGGTCCCTGTGCGGCAGCTAGCCGGCCGATTCGCCCAGCACCTGCCTGAGCGCCGATTCCATCGTCTCGTAGGGCGCGGCGCCGCGCACGCCAAAAGCCTGTTCCCAGCCGGCGCCTGCCGGGCGGAACACCATGATCGGCACGCCGGCGACGCCGAGCGAATGAGCCAGCTGCTGGTCCGCGTGCACTGCGGCGGTATGGCGGCCGCTCTCCAGCGCTTCGAGAAGGCCCTGCCGCTCGACACCGCTTTCGGCGCCAATGTCGGCCAGCACGGCAACATCGCCGATGTCGCGGCCGTCCTCGAAGAAGGCGCGGAACAGGGCCTCGTGCATGGCATCGAAGCGGCCTTGCTCGCGGGCATGGGCGACAGCTTCGAAGGCCAGGCGGCTGCGCGGCTGCACCGGCGGCAGCTTGAGCGTCATGCCGCGCTCGGCCGCCATCGGATACACCGAACGGTTCCAGGTCGTGTGCAGGTATTCGCCGTCCGGGTCGAGCGTGGGCTTGGGATCCGGGCGCAGCTCGAAGGCGCGCCAGACCACCTCGACTTGCCCTTGGTACTGCTCCTGCAGGCGCCGGATCGGCGGCAGTTCGAGGTAGCAGAAGGGGCAGACGTAGTCGCTCCAGACGTCGATGCGGATGGGGGCAGGTGGGTTCATGGACCCATGCTACACCGCGGCCGCTTGGTGCCGCGCGCGGCATGCCTACGCGAGCTTCAGGCGCGCGACCTTGTCGAGCGCCTCGCGCAGGCCGTGGGCAGCGGCTGATGCGGTTCCGCCAACCCAGCCGCGCGCATACGCGCCGTCGTGCGCGTGTCCATGGTTTTCGAGCTCGGGCAGCAGGCGGCTTGCCACCGCCAGGTCGTTCAGGTGGCCAAGCCGGTCCTGCACGCTGGAGAGGCACTTGATATAGCGCTTGACCTCTTTTTTCGGCAGCAGGTCACGGAAAAATTCGGCCGCATAGCGCGCCTTCTTGGCGGCGATGCGCACCCGGTGCCGGGCCGGTGCATCGTTTTCATCGAGCGCTCCTATGCGCTTGCGCAGGCGCTTCTGCGCCTTGCGGACGAGCGGCACCAGGCCGTCCAGGGCCGGCCGTGCCAGCGGGTCGTCCTGCGGCAGGCCGGCGCCAGGGCGCCACTGGCGGCCGTGCAGCCAGTCGTTCATCTGCAGCATCAGCTGGGTATAACGCTCCGAATGCAGGGTGGGCAGCAGGTTCTTGTGCAGAGCGCGCGCATGTTCCTGCGCGGCCGCCTGCAGGGCGTGGGTAGCGATGCCGTTGATCGTCGGGAGCGTGGTGCCGGCCAGTACGTCCCAGTCGCGCGTGGCGCCCAGTTCGCTCGCCAGCCAGTCGAGTTCTTCCCGGAGTTCGGGCGGCAGCGGCGCCAGTTCGCGGAACATGCCGAGCAGGGCGCGCAGGCGGCGCAGGCCGACGCGCATCTGGTGCAGGCTCTCGCCGTCCTGCGCCAGCACGCCGGAGACGTTGGCCTCGATCTGCGCCATGCAGTTCAGGCCGATGCATTGCAGCGCGTCTTCCATGCGCATCTTGCGCTTCAGGCGCACCCGCGCGGCCTTCACCGGCGCCGGGGCCTCGTCTTTTACCAGTTTTACTGTGGGTTCGGTGTTCATCGGGTGCCCTGATGTGCTCATGTGGAGTACATCATACCCGCCTCGGGTTTGGTAGCCGCCCGATTGTTACATCAGGATCACGTCGTATTGTTCCTGGTGGTAACCCTTTTCCACCTGTAAGGAAATGCGCTTGCCGATGAAGTCGCCCAGCATGGCCAGGTGCTGCGACTCCTCTTCCAGGAACAGGTCGACCACTTCCTGCGAGGCGACGATGCGGAACTCGCGCGGGTTGAACTGCTTGGCTTCGCGCAGCAGCTCGCGCAGGATCTCGTAGCAGATCGTGCGCGAGGTTTTCACTTGCCCCTTCCCGCTGCAGGCCGGGCAGGGCTCGCACAGGATGTGGGCCAGCGATTCGCGCGTGCGCTTGCGGGTCATCTCGACCAGGCCGAGGGCCGAGAAGCCGCTCACCGAGACCTTGGTGCGGTCGCGCGCCAGGGTCTTCTTGAGTTCCGCGAGCACGGCGTTGCGGTGCTCGTTGTTCTCCATGTCGATGAAGTCGAGGATGATGATGCCGCCCAGGTTGCGCAGGCGCAGCTGGCGCGCGATGGCGTGGGCCGCTTCCAGGTTGGTCTTGAAGATGGTGTCGGCGAAGTTGCGCCCGCCGACGTAGCCGCCGGTGTTGACGTCGATGGTGGTCATCGCCTCGGTCTGGTCGACGATCAGGTAGCCGCCGCTCTTCAGATCGACGCGGCGGCCCAGCGCGCGCAGGATTTCTTCTTCGACGCCGTAGAGGTCGAACAGCGGACGCTCGCCGGTGTAATGGGTGAGGCGCGACAGCACGCTCGGCGTATAGACCTGCGCGAATTCGACCAGCATGTTGTAGTTCTCGCGCGAATCCACCTGGATGGTCGCGGTCTCGTCGTGCACGAAGTCGCGCAGCACGCGCTGGGCCAGGTTCAGGTCCTGGTAGAGCAGGGAAGTCGGCGGCCGGGTGCGCGCGCCCTGCTGAACCGCGGCCCAGGTCTTGCGCAGGTAGTCGACATCGGCCGCCAGGTCGGCGTCCGAGGCTTCCTCTGCCTGGGTGCGCACGATGTAGCCGCCCTTTTCTTCCTTCGGGAGCAGGCTGGACAAGCGGGTGCGCAGGTGTTCGCGGTCGGCTTCCTTCTCGATCTTCTGCGAGATGCCGATGTGATGGTCCTGCGGCAGGTAGACCAGCATGCGGCCGGCGATCGAGATCTGGGTCGACAGGCGCGCGCCCTTGGTGCCGATCGGGTCCTTGATGACCTGCACGGTCAGCACCTGGCCGTCGAACAGCAGCTTTTCGATCGGCGTGGGCGCGGCCAGGGCGCCGTTGGGGCCTTCGTGGTTGCGCGCTTCCCAGATGTCGGCGACGTGCAGGAAGGCCGCGCGTTCCAGGCCGATGTCGATGAAGGCCGACTGCATGCCCGGCAGCACGCGCACGACCTTGCCGAGATAGACATTCCCCGCCAACCCGCGCGTGAGGGTGCGCTCGATGTGCAGTTCCTGCACAGCGCCCTGCAGGATCAGCGCCACGCGCGTTTCCTGCGGGGTGATGTTGATGAGGATGTCTTCGTTCATGGCCGGCCGTGCAGTATTGTTCAGAGCGACATCATACACGGGCGGCGTAATTCATAGGCAGGCGGTTCGCCGCCGGCCCACGGATAAGCGGACGGTCAGACGTTGTAGCCGGCTTTGCGCAGAAGCTGGGCCGTCTCGAAGATCGGCAGGCCCATGATCCCCGAATGGCTGCCTTCGATGTGCTCGACGAACAGCGCGGCCAGGCCCTGGATGCCGTAGCCGCCCGCCTTGTCGTAGGGTTCGGTCGTGGCGCAGTAGGCGCGGATCTGCGCCGGGCTCAAGGCGGCGAAGCGCACGTTCGACACCTGGGTGACCTGTTCCGCCACGCGCTCGGCATGGACCGCCACCGAGGTCAGCACCTGGTGGGTGCGGCCGGACAGGCGCTCGAGCATGGCCACGGCTTCCTTGTTGTCGGCCGGCTTGCCGAGGATCTCGCCGTCGATGGTGACGGTGGTGTCGGCGGTCAGGATGGGACGCAGCGGCTGGCGGCGCATCTGCAGCATGTTCCAGGCGAAGGCGCCTTTCTCCTTGGCGACGCGCGCCACGTAGGCGTGCGGGTCTTCGCCCGGCAGCACGTCTTCGCTGACGTCCACGCCGCGCGCCGGGTCGCTGCGCAGCATCAGCAGCTCGAATTCCACGCCGACCTGGCGCAGCAGCTCGCGCCTGCGCGGGCTCTTCGAGGCGAGGTAGATTTTCTTGTCGGTGGGTTTCATGGATGGCGCGCAATCACACGCGATGGTACGGGTGGTTCTGGGTGATGGACCAGGCACGGTACAACTGTTCCGCCAGCATGACGCGCACGATTCCGTGCGGCAGCGTCATGCTGGAGATGCGGATCATGCCTTCGGCGCGCGCCTTCAGTTCGGGATCGAGCCCGTCGGCGCCGCCGATCAGGAAGGCGGTATCGCGTCCGTCCTGCTGCCAGTTCTCCAGCATCCGGGACAGGCCGACGCTGGTCAGGTCCTTGCCGCGCTCGTCCAGTGCGATGATGCGCACGCCTTTCGGCAGGACGGCCTCGATGCGCTCGCGCTCGAGCGCCATCGCGGTGGCGGCGGTCTTGCTGCCCGAGCGCTCGACCGGCTTGATTTCCTTGAGCACGATGCGCAGCTCGGGCGGCATGCGCTTCGTGTATTCGCCGAACCCGGATTCGATCCAGGCCGGCATCTTGTGCCCGACCGCGGCAATGATCAGCTGCATAAAAGGCTTACTCGGCGGCCTTCTTCACGCGGCGGATCACTTTTTTCACCGGCTCTGCATCGGCAGGGGCTGCGGCCTTCGGGGTACGCTTCGGCGGCTTGGCCTTGGTGGCTTCGACGGCGGCGACTTCGCTCTTGCTCGGTGCGACCTTCACGGTCTTGCCGGTCGGGACCTTCTTGGCGGCCGGCTTCTTGGCGGCGGTGGTCTTGGCGGCGGTCTTGGCGGCAGCCTTGCGCGCGGCCGGGCTGCGCTCGTTGACCGGCTTGGCTTCCGGCTCGTCCTTGTTGGCGGCCAGGTGCTTCGACTTCGGTTTCGATTCGGCTGCTTCGGCCGCTTCCGGCGTCGACTTGCGCTTGGCCGCGCCCAGCTTGACCGGCTTCTCGCCCCAGATTTCTTCCAGGCGGTAGTACTGGCGGATGGCCGGCTGCATGATGTGGACGATCATGTCGCCCAGGTCGACCAGCACCCATTCGCCGGTGTCCTCGCCTTCCATGCCGACCACGTCGCCGCCTGCTGCCTTGACCTTGTCGCGTACCGAAGCGGCCAGCGCCTTGGTCTGGCGGTTCGAGGTGCCCGAGACGACCGCGATGCGGTCGAACAGGCTGGTCAGGTGCGTCGTGTCGAACAGGACGATCTCCTGGCCCTTGACGTCTTCGAGGGCGTCAACGACGAGGGTTTGCAGTTTCTTGATATCCATTAGCTTTTATATAAGTTATGTTGTTGAATATAGTCTAGCACTTGCGGCGGAACCAGCGCGCCAAGGTCGGTGCCTCGGTCCGCGCCGGTCCGCAAGGTGTTTCGGACTTGGGTGGCGGAAATATCAACCGCCAAAGTGTGAGCCAGGCAAACCTTGCCATGCGGCGTGGCGCGCACTTCCGCGGGTGTCGCCAGCCGCCCCGCGAGTGCCGACGCCACGCCAGGGGGCAGCTTGTCCTGGTCCAGTTCATAGCCCGGGCGTGCCGCCACGCCCAGGTTCGCGAGCGTGAACAATTCCTTCCAGTCGCGCCAGGTGTCGAGCTTCTGCAGCTGGTCGGCGCCCATCAGGAAGACGATCGAGGCGTCCTCGCCGAGTTCGGCGCGCAGCCCGCGCAGGGTCTCGACCGTGTAGGTGGCGCTGCCGCGTTCGATTTCCTGCAGGTCGATGGTGACGGCGAACGCCTGGCCGCCGAAAGCCAGTTCGAGCATCTCGATGCGCTGGGAATCGCTGGCCTGCAGGGCGCTCTTCTGCCACGGCCGCGCAGGCAGGATGCGCAGCTGGTCCGGCTGAAGGAGTTCGGCAAACAGCGCGGCCAGCGCGACGTGGCCGTGGTGTACCGGGTCGAAGCTGCCACCCAGCAGGGCAATGCATTGACTCACGAATGTGGTCCCGCTGCCAGCCAGTCCCGGTGGACGAGGAAGTCGGTATACAAGGCCGCTTCCGGGCTGCCCGGTTCCGGGTGCCAGTCGTAGCGCCATTTCACGATCGGCGGCATCGACATCAGGATCGCCTCGGTGCGGCCGCCCGACTGCAGGCCGAACAGCGTGCCGCGGTCCCACACCAGGTTGAACTCGACATAGCGTCCGCGGCGGTAGGCCTGGAAGTCGCGTTCGCGCTCGCCGTAGGGCGTGTCCTTGCGCGCCTGCAGGATCGGCAGGTAGGCATCGAGGAAACCGTCGCCGACCTTGCGCACCATCGCGAACGCATCATCGAAACCGGTCTCGTTGAAGTCGTCGAAGAAGATGCCGCCCACGCCGCGCGGCTCCTTGCGGTGCTTCAGGTAGAAGTACTCGTCGCACCACTTCTTGAAGCGCGGGTGCAGGTCGGCGCCATAGGGCGCCAGCGCGTCGTGGCAGACCTGGTGGAAGTGGCGCGCATCGTCCTGGTTGCCGTAGTAGGGCGTCAGGTCCATGCCGCCGCCGAACCACCAGACCGGGTCTTTGCCCTCAAGCGTGGCTTCGAAGAAGCGCACGTTCATGTGCACGGTCGGGGCGTAGGGGTTGCGCGGGTGCAGCACCAGCGACACGCCCATCGCTTCCCAGGCCCGGCCTGCCAGTTCCGGACGCGCGGCCATGGCCGAGGGCGGCAGGCTGGCGCCGGTGACGTGCGAGAAGTTGCAGCCGCCGCGCTCGAACACATTGCCTTCTTCGATCAGGCGCGAGATGCCGCCGCCGCCTTCCGGGCGCTCCCAGGTATCGACCAGGAAGGGTTTGCCGTCGATGTCTTCCAGGGCGCCGACGATACGGGACTGGAGGTCGAGCAGCCAGGTCTTGATGGCGGACGGGTCGGGGATGGTCATGCGTTCAGGGTGGGCGGCGAAAAATGGGCAGATTGTACACCTGCCCCCGGCGCTGGTCTTATTTCAGGCCGCGCCAGCCGATGTCGCGACGGTATTGCGCGCCGTTGAAGTGAATCTTCTCCACCGTCTCGTAGGCCTGCTTCTGCGCCATCTTGACGCTGTCACCCAGGCCGACCACGCATAGCACGCGTCCGCCGCTGGTCTGCAGGCTGCCGGCCACCAGCTGGGTACCGGCATGGAAGGTGACGCATTCCGGGGTTTCGGCCGGGATACCGTCGATGACGTCGCCCTTGCGCGGGCTGTCCGGATAGCCCGCGGCGGCCATCACGACACCCACTGCGGTGCGGCGGTCCCATTCCAGCTCGACCGCATCCAGGCTGCCGTTGCAGGCGTGGTCCAGCACGGTGGCGAAATCGCTCTTCAGGCGCGCCATGATCGGCTGCGTCTCCGGGTCGCCCATGCGGCAGTTGAATTCCAGCGTGCGCGGGTTGCCTTCGGCGTCGATCATCAGGCCGGCGTACAGGAAGCCGGTGAAGACGATGCCGTCCTTGGCCATGCCCTGGATGGTCGGGTTGATGATCTCGCGCATCACGCGCGCGTGCATCGACGGGGTCACGATCGGGGCGGGGGAATAGGCGCCCATGCCGCCGGTGTTCGGGCCTTCGTCGGCGTCCTTCAGGCGCTTGTGGTCCTGGCTGGTCGCCAGCGGCAGCACGTTCTTGCCGTCGCACATGACGATGAAGCTGGCTTCCTCGCCGGCCAGGAATTCCTCGATCACGATGCGGGCGCCGGCGTCGCCGAAGGCGTTATCGGACAGCATGTGGTCGACCGCGGCGTGCGCTTCGTCCAGGGTCATCGCCACCACCACGCCCTTGCCGGCCGCCAGGCCGTCGGCCTTGATGACGATCGGGGCGCCGTTGGCGTCGACGTAGGCGTGCGCCTGGGCCGCATCCGAGAAGCTCTGGTATTTCGCGGTCGGGATGCCGTGGCGCTGCATGAAGGCCTTGGCGAAGTCCTTCGAGCTTTCCAGCTGCGCCGCTTCTTTCGTCGGTCCGAAGATCTTCAGGCCGCGGGTGCGGAACAGGTTGACGATGCCGGCGGCCAGCGGCGCTTCCGGGCCGACCAGGGTCAGGGCGATGCCTTCGGCCACGACGAAGTCGGCCAGGGCCGCAGGATCGGTGATCTCGACGGTCACCAGGCGTGCGTCGAGGGCGGTGCCGCCGTTGCCCGGGGCGACGAAGACGGTCTGGACACGCTCCGATTGGGCCAGTTTCCAGGACAGGGCGTGTTCACGGCCGCCAGAGCCGACTACGAGGATTTTCATACGGGCGCGTTCCTACTTGGTTGCTACGGGGGATCCGGCTGGCGCGCCAGCCGGTTTTCGACAGTTTGACGGCTGCTGCTTACTCGTCGATGACAGCGTTGGTGTAGACATCCTGGACGTCGTCCAGGTTTTCCAGCGCGTCGAGGATTTTCTGCATCTTGACGGCGTCTTCGCCGGTCAGCACGGTCTCGTTGTCCGGCTTCATGATGACTTCCGAGACCTCGGCCTTGAAGCCGGCCTTTTCCAGCGCTTCCTTCACGCCGGCGTAGGCGAACGGGTCGCACAGCACTTCGAAGCCGCCTTCCTCGTCCTGCATCACGTCGTCGGCGCCGGCTTCGAGTGCGGCTTCCATCAGCTTGTCCTCGTCCACGCCCGGCGCGAACTGGAACTGGCCGACGTGCTTGAACATGAATGCGACCGAACCCTCGGTGCCCATGTTGCCGCCGTACTTGTTGAAGGCGTGGCGCACTTCGGCCACGGTACGCACGCGGTTGTCGGTCAGGCAGTCGACAATGATCGCGGCGCCGCCGATGCCGTAGCCTTCGTAGCGGATCTCCTCGTAGTTGACGCCTTCGAGTTCGCCGGCGCCGCGCTGGATCGCGCGGGTGACGTTATCCTTCGGCATGTTGGCGTCGGCCGCCTTCTCGACCGCCAGGCGCAGGCGCGGATTCGAGTTGACGTCGCTGCCGCCCATGCGCGCGGCCACGGTGATCTCCTTGATCAGGCGCGTCCAGATCTTGCCGCGCTTGGCGTCGGTAGCGGCTTTCTTATGCTTGATGTTGGCCCATTTGCTGTGTCCAGCCATTTCCAAAGTTCCTTAGACGGTAAGGGAACCTGCGGGGTTCCTGTATGCAAGAGTGGCCGACATTTTAGCATAGGCCCCCCTTGCAAAATCGCCCAGGCTGGTGAGCAAACTGTCATGGAAACAACAGCCAGGTGCCGCCGGCCACCATCGCCGCCCCGGCCACGCAGCCGGCCAGCGGGCCTTCCTCGAGCCGCAGTTCGGCCAGCACCAGCAGCCCCGCCGCCGCGACCAGGGCGGGATTGCCCGGACCGCCGCCCAGCAGCAGGAGGACCAGCAGCCAGCAGCAGCCGAGGCAGGTGCGCCCGTGTTCCGCGCCCTGCCACAACGCGCCCAGCGCGCCGCTGCGCCAGTCGACCAGCACGCCCGCCAGCGGCACCCGGCAGTGCTGCAGGCAGGCGTGCTTGGCGGGGGGCCACTGCCAGGCCCCGGCGGCGACCAGCGCCAGGCCCAGGGCCGGCTGGGGCGTCCCCAAGCTGGCGTCGAGCCAGCCGGCGTCGTGCAGGGCCCAGTGCAGCAGGGTGAGCAGCGCCGCGAAACCGGTCCAGGCCAGCAGGCAGCCGGTGGCGAACAGGGCGGTTGCCAGGCGCGGCCAGCGCACGCCTGCGCGACGGCGCGCGACGCGCAGGTAGACGAACAGCGCGCCCGCTGCGGCCGGCAGCATCAGGGCCACGCACAGGCCGGTCCACATCGCGAACAGCAGCATCAGTTCGGCGGCGCGCAGCGGCGCCGGCGGGGGCAGGGCGGGGGCGCCGGCCAGGGAAAGGGGCAGGGGCAAGGCCCCGCCCTGGAAGACGAACGGGGCGAGGCTGGCGCAGGCGAGCAGGACCATCCAGGCCAGGCCGAGCGCAACCGGGCGCCCGAGGCGTTCATCGATGCCGGACAGGCTCATTGGCGGCTCCCGCGCTGGGCAGGCAAGGTGGCTGCGTGCACGAAGCTTGCGTCCGGTCGGTGCCGGCCCCTGCGATGGTTTGACGAGTTCGTCATTCGGTCTCTCCTCGATATGGTTGATGTGCGCTGTTCGACAGCGCCGCAGCGGCCGCGTTCTTGGGCGCTGTCCGCCCCGCCTCCAGCGAACCCGGCCGAAGCCTCGTACAATCGTCGGATGAACGAAAGCGTCCCCGCCAACCCTGCTGCTCCTTTACCACGCGCCGCCCTCGTCGCCGGCCTGTCGATCGCCGTCGCAGGCGCCGTCCTGTTTTCCACGAAGGCTATCGTGGCCAAACTGCTGTATCGCTACCACATCGATGCAGTCACTTTGATCGCGTTCAGAATGCTGTTCTCGCTTCCGGTATTTGCCGCCGTTGCGCTCTGGAAGATGCGGACCCAGCCGCCGCTGTCGAAGCAGGACCGCTGGCGCATCGTCGTGCTGGGACTGCTCGGCTACTACCTGTCGAGCTACCTCGACTTCCTCGGCCTGCAGTACATCTCGGTGGGGCTCGAGCGCCTGATCCTGTTCCTGACCCCGACCTTCGTGCTGCTGGCGAACGTGATGATCTTCAAGCGACGCGTCAAGGGGGCGGAATGGGCGGCGCTGGGACTGGCCTATTGCGGCATCGTGCTGGTGTTCGTGCACGACCTTGCCGGCGGTTCGGGCAGCACCATCCTTGGCTCGCTGCTGGTGCTGGGCTCGGCGATCTCGTATGCCGTCTACCTGCTCGGCACCGGCGAGATGGTCAGGCGGATCGGCTCGCTGCGCCTGGTGGCCTACGCGATGTGCGTGTCGAGTGCGGCCTGCATCGCCCAGTTCTTCCTGCTGCGCCCGGCGAGCATGCTGGTGCAGCCGGCGGAGGTTTACTGGCTCTCGCTGGTGAATGGGGTATTCTGTACGATCTTCCCCGTGTTCATGACCATGGCCGCGGTCCAGCGCATCGGCGCCGCGACCGCCTCGCAGGCCGGGATGATCGGTCCGGTATCGACGCTATTCCTCGGCGCGCTGATCCTCGGCGAGCCGGTAACCGGCGTCCAGCTGGCCGGCACCGGTCTCGTGCTGGTGGGGATCTATTCTCTCTCGCTGAAAAAATGACGACAATGACCAAGCCACCGCAGTTGAAGCCCCGCATTGCACTGATCGCGCACGACAGGAAGAAGGACGACATGATCACCCTGGCCAGGGAGTACCTTGACTTCCTCAAGGGCTGCACGCTCTCGGCCACCGGCACCACCGGCGGGCGCCTGGCCAACGAGCTCGGACTCACGGTCGAGCGCAAGCATTCGGGGCCGGTCGGCGGCGACCTGCAGATCGGCGCCCAGCTGGTGCAGGGCGAGATCGACTGCGTGATCTTCCTGCGCGACCCGATGACGCCGCAGCCGCACGAACCCGACATCAACGCCCTGGTACGCGCCTGCGACGTGCACGACATCGCCTGCGCCACCAACGTCTCGACCGCGCGCCTGGTGCTGTCGCAACTGCTGCGCGCCCGCGCGCGCGCCTGAGGAATCGCATCTGGAGAATCCCATGCTGGTCAAAGCCATCCGCATCGCCACCCTGGGTGGCCCCGACGTGCTCGAGTACGTGGACGTCGACGTCGGCGAGCCCGGGCCGGGCGAGGCGCGCGTGCGCCACCATGCCATCGGCCTGAACTACATCGACACCTATTACCGCAGCGGCCTGTACAAGCTGGCCCTGCCGTCCGGCCTGGGCCAGGAAGGCGCCGGCGTGGTCGAGGCGGTGGGCGAGGGCGTCACCCACGTTCGGCCGGGCGACCGTGTCGCCTATGCCGGCGGCCCGGCGGGCGCCTACAGCGAGGCGCGCGTCATGCCGGCCAACATGCTGGTGCGCCTGCCGGATGCGATTTCCTTCGAGACTGGCGCCGCCATGATGCTGCAGGGCCTGACGGTGCAATACCTGTTCCGCCAGACCTACCAGCTGCAGCCCGGCCAGACCATCCTGTTCCATGCGGCGGCGGGCGGCGTCGGGCTGATCGCCTGCCAGTGGGCGAAGGCGCTCGGCGTGAACCTGATCGGCACCGTCGGCTCCGAGGAAAAGGCGGAACTGGCGCGCGCCCACGGGGCGGCCCACGTCATCAACTACAACACCGAGGACGTGGTGCAGCGCGTGCTGGAGATTACCGAGGGCGCCAGGGTGCCGGTGGTCTACGACTCGGTCGGCAAGGACACCTTCATCCGTTCGCTCGACTGCCTGCAGCCGCGCGGCCTGATGGTCAGCTTCGGCAATGCGTCCGGCGCGGTGCCGCCCTTCGCGTTGAGCGAGCTCGCCTCGCGCGGCTCGCTCTACATCACGCGTCCGACGCTGTTTGCCTATGCCGCCACCCGGCCCGCGCTCGAGGCGATGGCGGCCGAATTGTTCGAGATGGTGGAAAGCGGGAAGATCAGAATCGAGGTCAAGCAGCGCTTCAAGCTGGCGGATGCCGCCGAGGCACACCGGGCGCTGGAAGGGCGCCGCACGACCGGCTCGACGGTGCTGCTGCCATGAGGGAGTCGGACAAGGAAGAAAGCGGCGCGCCGAAATTCGGGCGCCTCTTGATCGTGCTGGCGTTCGCGCTGGTGCTGGTCGTGGCGCTCACCTTCGGTTCGGAAGCCTACTTCTCGTAGGGTGGACGGCAGAGCCGTCCACCCTACAGTTTGCTAGCCGTTTTGCTGCTTCAGTTCCACCCTGCGCGCCACGCCCGACGGCCCCGGGAAGCCTTCGAAGGCGCTCTGCACCAGGGCCGGCATCAGCGCCGGCGTCGACAGCTCGCGGCTCATGTTGTGCACGGTGACGTCGAACAGGCGCTTGCCGTCGCTGGCCGACTTGATCCCGACCTGCAGTTCGCGGCGGTAGCGGTGCTCGATCGAGACCTGGTAGGCCGGGCTCCAGAACGGATCGTAGAACGGGCTGCTGTAGAAACCGCCCCAGTACGGACGGTGCAGGCCGCGGTAGCCGAAGCGCCGCGCCGGATGGTAGTAGGGGCGGTAGAACGGTGACGCGAACGGGTGGGCGAAGGGCATGATCGGCTCGACCACGCGCACCGGCACTTCGGTGGTGGTGAAGCGCATCGCTACCGTCAGCGCCGGCTTGCCGCCTGCGGCATCGCGAAAGCCCAGGCGCGCCAGCTGGCCGCGCACCAGGTCCTGGTAGGCGCGGTATTCCAGCGTGTCGTCGGCTGCCGGCGGCGCCTCGAACACGTAGCTCTTGTCCTCGATCTGTGCCGGCCACTGGTGAAAGGTGGTGACATCGCTGCGGATCGTGGTGGCGCACCCGGTCAGCAGCATCGTGAGCGCCGCTCCGGCGGCGATCATCAGGCGTTTCATTGCTTTCTCCCTCGTGAATACGGACTTTTCCTATCCTCTAGATTATCTGCTGTTCAGCAACTAGGTGAATTAATTTACACGCGGTTACTGCATGCACATTCCGATACATACCGCAACGTAGCGGCCAGCAGAAAATCTTGTTGGTAAAATGAGCACTTCAGCCAGCATCCCAACCTGCCTTTTGCGGACTTCCTATGCGCACCGATACGCCCCAGACGATTTACCGGAGTGACTATACCCCGCCGAGCTACCTGGTGGAAACAGTTGAGCTTGGCTTCGACCTCGACCCCACCCGTACCGTGGTCGCCAACCGCATGACGGTGCGCCGCAACCCCGACAGCGCCCAGCGCGAGATCGAACTCTACGGGGAGGACATCGAACTGGTGGCGCTGCGCCTGAACGGCCGGCAGCTGGAAGACCGCGACTACGCGATCAACGGCAACCTGCTCACCATCCCGAACGCGCCCGAAGAAGCCACCCTCGAGATCGAGACCGTCTGCGTGCCGGAGCAGAACACCACGCTGAGCGGCCTGTACACCTCGAACGGCAACTTCTTCACCCAGTGCGAGGCCGAAGGCTTCCGCCGCATCACCTATTTCCCGGACCGCCCGGACGTGATGGCGAAGTACACGGTCATGCTGCGCGCCGACAAGGAACGCTATCCGGTGCTGCTCTCCAACGGCAACCTGCTGGAAGAAGGCGAGCTGGGCGACGGCCGCCACTACGCCAAGTGGGAAGACCCGTTCAAGAAGCCGTCCTACCTGTTCGCGCTGGTCGCCGCGCGCCTGGTCTGCCAGGAAGAGACCTTCCGCCTGGCCGACGGCCGCGACGCCCTGCTGCAGGTATGGGTCGAAGAGGGCAACCTCGACAAGACCGACTACGCGATGCAGTCGCTCAAGCACAGCATCCGCTGGGACGAGGAGCGCTACGGACTGGAACTCGACCTCGACCGCTTCATGATCGTCGCCACCAGCGACTTCAACATGGGCGCGATGGAAAACAAGGGCCTGAACATCTTCAACACCAAGTTCGTGCTGGCCAACCCGCGCGTGGCCACCGACATCGACTTCCAGGGCATCGAGGCGGTGGTGGCGCACGAGTACTTCCACAACTGGACCGGCAACCGCGTCACCTGCCGCGACTGGTTCCAGCTCTCGCTCAAGGAAGGCCTGACGGTGTTCCGCGACCAGGAATTCACCGCCGACATGATCGGCACCGAGACCGGCCGCGCCGTTACCCGCATCGACCAGGTGCGCACCCTGCGCCAGGCCCAGTTTCCGGAGGACGCCGGACCGATGGCCCACCCGGTGCGTCCGGACTCCTTTGTCGAGATCAACAATTTTTATACCGTCACCGTGTACGAGAAGGGCGCCGAAGTGGTGCGCATGTACCAGACCCTGCTGGGCCGCGAAGGCTTCCGCAAGGGCATGGACCTGTACTTCCAGCGCCATGACGAGCAGGCCGTCACCTGCGACGACTTCCGCAAGGCGATGGCCGACGCCAATGGCCGCGACCTGACGCAGTTCGAGCGCTGGTACGACCAGGCCGGCACCCCGGTGCTGCGCTTCGAGGCGCGCTACGACGAAGGCGCGCAGACCTACGGCATCACGCTGTTCCAGTCCTGCCCGCCGACCCCGGGTCAGCCGGAGAAGCGTCCCTTCCACATCCCGGTGGCGGTCGGCCTGCTCGACCGCGAGGGCAATGACATGCCGCTGACGCTGGACGGCAAGGAGCTGGGCACCACCACCGTGCTCGAACTGACGGAAAACGAGCAGACCTTCGTGTTCACCGGTGTGAAAGAGCAGCCGACCCCTTCGGTCCTGCGCGACTTCTCGGCGCCGGTGATCCTGCAGCACGGCTACAGCGACAGCGACCTGCTGCACCTGTTCAGCCACGACAGCGACCCGGTCAACCGCTGGGAAGCCGGACAGCGCCTGGCGATGGGCCGCCTGCTCAAGCTCACCGGCGAGGCGCCGGTGTCCAGCCGCCTGAGCCTGGACGACACCTTCATCGAGGCGATGCGCAAGATGCTGCTTGATGAGTCGCTCGACCCGGCCTTCCGCGAGCAGGCGCTGCTGCTGCCGACCGAAACCATGATCGCCGAGCAGCTCGACACCGTCGATCCGCTGGCCGTGCACATGGCGCGCCAGTTCATGCGCGCCAACATCGGCGCGCGCCTGCGGGGCGAACTGCTGGCCCAGTACGAGGCCAACCAGACCCCCGGCCCCTACAGCCCGGATGCGGCGTCCGCCGGCAAGCGCGCCCTCAAGAACCTGGCGCTGTCCTACCTGAATGCGGCACCGGACGAAGAGACCATCGCGCTGGCGCTGCGCCAGTGCCAGGGCGCCGACAACATGACCGACCGGGCCGCCGCCCTCGGCGCCCTGATCCATGCCCGGGCGCCGCAAGCGGAAGCCGAGCTGGCACGCTTCTACGACGAGTTCCAGGGCGAGGCCCTGGTGGTCGACAAGTGGTTCGCGATGCAGGCCGCGGCGCCGACCACCGACATCGCCAAGGTGCGCGAGCTGATGCGCCACCCGGCCTTCAACCTGCGCAACCCGAACCGCGCGCGCAGCCTGGTCGCGACCTATTGCATGAACAACCCGGTCGAGTTCCACGCCCCGAACGGCAGCGGCTACCTGTTCTGGGCCGAGCACGTGACCCTGCTCGACGCCCTCAACCCCCAGGTCGCCGCCCGCCTGGCGCGCGCCATGGACCGCTGGCGCCGCTACACGCCGGAACTGCAGCAGCACATGAAAACGGCGCTGCAGCAGGTGGCGGGACAGCAGCGGCTGTCGAACGACGTGCGCGAGATCGTCACGAAAGCGCTCGCGAATCAATAACCGTAGGGTGGGCGGGTCTCCCGCCCACGCGGTGATCGTTATCGGCTCCGCTCTCGTGCCGGATGATCTCGCTGCTAACTATCACCGCGTGGGGTGATCTGGTCCAGTGGACCGGATCACGAGCCGCCCACCCTACAAAAAAGAATCCAAACCAAACCAGAAGGAAGTCCATGAAACGCGTAAGTCTGACGCAGTACCTGGTCGAGGAGCAGCGCCTCCACCAGAACATCAATGCCGAACTGCGCCTCCTGATCGAGGTCGTGGCGCGCGCCTGCAAGCGCATCAGCTATTCGGTCAGCAAGGGTGCGCTCGGCGAAGTGCTGGGCAGCGCCGACACCGAGAACATCCAGGGCGAAGTGCAGAAGAAGCTCGACGTGATCTCGAACGAGATCCTGCTCGAGGCGAACGAGTGGGGCGGCCACCTGGCCGCGATGGCTTCGGAAGAGATGGAAACCATCCGCCTGATCCCGAGCCGCTACCCGAAGGGCGAGTTCCTGCTGCTGTTCGACCCGCTGGACGGCTCGTCCAACATCGACGTCAACGTCTCGATCGGCACCATCTTCTCGGTGCTGAAGGCGCCGGAAGGCATGACGGAACCGACCGAGCAGGACTTCCTGCAGCCGGGCGCCCAGCAGGTCGCGGCCGGCTACGCCGTCTACGGCCCGCAGACCATGCTGGTGCTCACCACCGGCAACGGCGTGCAATGCTTCACCCTGGACCGCGAAATGGGTTCCTGGGTGCTGACCCAGAGCGACATGCAGATCCCGGAAATCACCAAGGAATTCGCGATCAACATGTCGAACAAGCGCCACTGGCATGCGCCGGTGCAGCGCTACGTGGACGAAATGCTCGCGGGCTCCACAGGCGCGCGCGGCAAGGACTTCAACATGCGCTGGATCGCCTCGATGGTGGCCGACGTGCACCGCATCCTGAACCGCGGCGGCATCTTCATGTACCCGGCCGACATGCGCGATCCGTCCTCGCCGGGCAAGCTGCGCCTGATGTACGAAGCCAACCCGATGGCCATGATCGTCGAGCAGGCCGGCGGCGCGGCCACCGACGGCAAGCAGCGCATCATGGAGATCCAGCCGACCAAGCTGCACCAGCGCGTGCCGGTGTTCCTCGGTTCGAAGAGCGAGGTCGAACTGGTCACCCGTTATCACGCAGAGTGAAGCAGCGCGGAATTTGACCATCTGGTAAAAAATGCGGCGGACTTCGATACACACTAGCAAGTTTGCCGCATTGTTTGCTAAAATATGGTTCTTTCACCAGTCCGGCTTTGCGCTGGACGGCAACAGGTGAGAGCCAGGTTTCGCCGCTGTAGCTCAGTCGGTAGAGCAGCGCATTCGTAATGCGAAGGTCACCAGTTCGATTCCGGTCAGCGGCACCAAAATTCGGTAGTTAGATCAAGGGGTTACATGATTTTTCATGTAACCCTTTTTTCTTTCGCGGCGCTGTAAGCGAGTTGTGTAACCGCTGTGTAACCCGGCTTACTCAACATTAGCCTTGCACGTTGAGTGCCCGCTTCTTATCGCATGGGGTGCCTGGTTTGCTGTGTGAACGCGCTGGAGGCGGTCGTAGATTCATCAACAGCAGGCAGCATGCTACGGCGCTTCCTGGACGTTCCCAGGCTCTGATAGGAGCCGCTCGACCGCGCCGATAACACCTTGTCTCTCGTGCGCGGGGATGCGGTGCAAGCGAATGAGAATCAGGGCCATGTCATCTTCCTTGCAATAGAAGTAGCATTCCGGGACATCCAGTACTTGGGCGACTCGCTCGACCAATGAGAAGTCCGGCACATGCTTCCCCCGCTCATATTGGTTCATACGCGCGCTCGAAGACATCTCATCTATCCCCGCAAGGACGCCAAGTTTTTCCTGAGACAGGCCGGCGCGTACGCGAGCCTCCTTCATCCGCTTCCCAAACAAAGACATCCATAGCCCCTAAAGGCTAAGATATTCTTAGTATTTTATTGACGCCACACTAAGGAATCCTTAGGATTGCTGAGCTAAAATAGGAGGCAATCAATGATTCACACCCGTATTCCGCCTGCATCAACGCAGGACGATCGCATCGATGATTTTTTGGCCAAGACGGAACGTGACCTGTTCATCTTGGAGGAGGCGGCGGCACGCCGGGTACTCGTCAACGGCTTGAACAAGCGGCAACTCATGGAAGTTGTGTGGACGCTTCAGGGTCGCGACTACCGCATCGAGCGACGCATGGGCACCGCACTCGACGACATTGGCAGGGATACTGGGGCAACTTACCAGCTCGGCGATCTTTTCGGCCTTGAATGGGACGTCTACTTCAAGAACGGCGCAGAGCACCCGTGGCGGAAATCCCGCCTTACCGCGTTCGGAGCGAACGAGCGCGAGGCGATCCTGAATCTGTTGGACGACGGCTTTCGACGCGCTGCGTGGGACGACTACTTCTACGTTCGGCTACAAGGTGTGACCGACCTGCGCGAGCTAGGCACTACGTGTTTGAACACCAGAAGCCGGCTGGGCTTCTATTAAAAAAGAAAAGAAAATGAAACTTGAAAAAATTTGGCTGGTGGTGCTTTTAGCTGGTTGCGCTTCTACGACGGGCGTGGTCTCGACGGGTAGTAATCAGTACATGGTTTCGCGAGAAGACAACGGTCCGGCTGCCTCGCTGGGCCATCTCAAGGCCGCGACGATGAAGGACGCAGGCGCGCACTGCGCCGGGCAAGGTAAGACAATGCAGATCCTCAGGGAGACCGATACGCCGCGCTCGCTCGGCCAGTTCCCGCAGACCACACTGCATTTCACTTGCATTTAAACTGCATGGCTCCTCACGGCGCTGGCGCGCCGCACGGTCATATCGTCGGCCACCGCTGGTCGTTGTCGAGTTGACACTGCGGCGCTACGATACCGGCCATGACCAGTTACCAAACGCCTTCTGTTCACGCATGCCCATGCTGCGACGCCTTCTTTCTCCGCCGACGCCTGCGTAGCGCTAATTCTTTCGGCACACAAGACTGGTCCGACGCGAAGCCGACCATGTCGTGGCGCCAAGAGCCTTTAGTCCGCTGCAAAGCATGTGCGGCTCTGTTCTGGCTGGACGATATCGAGCCAGTTGGGATCATGCCCCAAAGACCGAGGGAAATAGGCCGATTCACTCGGGCATGGCTGCGTTGGCGTGGCGACCCTGAAGGGCAACTTCAGGATCAGGAGGAGTGGTCCCAGGCGATGGAGTCATGGGGAGATGCGCAGTACATCGGCAGCGTGAGTTTCGACGACGTGCAGTATGTACTGGCGCGCTCCAAGGGCGTGCGTAGGGACCAGCTTCTATGGCTGAGGAACCGCATCTGGTGGGGATTGAACGACCGCTACCGCTGCCGCTCCGATGGCTCACCATTGTCTGACGTGCCGACTTGGCCACTAGCGCTTGAGCGCACCAACATGGAGGTAATCCTGGACATCTTGCGCGACGGTGAGGTGAAGCCATGGAACATGGTCCAGCAAGGGGAGCTGCTACGCCTGCTAGGCCGTTTTGACGAAGCTATCGCAGTACTCAAGGCTGTGCCAGCAGACGGTTATAGTGAGGTGAGGGCGGTCAAGATCGAAAGCCTTGCAAGGCGAGGCGACATGCAAGTTCGGGAATTAAGTCCCCGGACATGGTGAGGCTTAGCACAAGAACTGCGGTGCTAGAAGCCGATCAAACAATAGGCTTGAGGCTTGCCAGCAGAACTTACATCTCCGTACTTGAGCAAGTTCATTAAGACATCAAATGTTAACCGCGTGAGCCGTGGACTGGTTTATTGCAGCGGCTGTTTTCGATGCTAAGGGCGCGCAAAATTTCGCAAGAGCTCGTGGTATCTGCCACTATACAGCGAGCCCTCAGCTCACGCAGTTGAGCTTCTAGCGCCGTCAACCCCTGGATCCGCTCGAAAACATCGGCAATATGCTTCTCCAAGAGCTCGTTTACGCCTGCGCACTCGACTTGCGGATCGTCCTTGAAGTTGAGCAAGGTTCGGATTTCGTCCAAGGTCATGTCCAGCGCCCGGCAATGACGTATGAACAGCAGGCGTTCACTATGCTGCTCGTTGTAAGTACGGTAATTATTCATCGCACGTTTAGGCGACATGAGAAGACCGACCCGCTCGTAATACCTGATGGTCTCTACTAGGCAACCAGATCGCTCTGCAAGTTCACCAATTTTCATAGGATTGTCCTGTTTCGTTTGTCAAACGCTTGACTCTGTACCAGCTACAGGGTTTCAAATACCGACTATACATAGTTTGCAGGGGAAATGTCATGTCAGAGTGCCAGAGCAAGGCCTGTTGCGCAAAGCCAGCCGCGACCACTCCGGCGGTGGTCAGTCCGGACGTCGTTACAAGCGCACTCGAACTGCGTATTGCGCAGATGGACTGTCCAACCGAAGAAGGGCTGCTGCGCCAAGCGCTGGGCCGGGTGGCGGGTGTTGGGCAACTGGATTTCAATCTCGTGCAGCGTAAGCTGCGGGTCTCGCATAGCCTCGCCGACCCGGCCCCTATTATCTCGGCCATTCGGGCCGTTGGCATGGAACCAGTCGTCGAAGGCGGCATCGACGCCGAGGCCAGTGCGGCACAGACCGTGTTCAGCATCGAGAACATGTGTTGCCCGACCGAGGAGGCGCTCATTCGCAGCAAGCTCGCCGGCATATCCCAGGTTGAAAAGCTGGAGTTCAATTTGATGCAGCGACGCCTGGCTGTCTGGCACAGGGGCCCTGTTTCTCAGATCGAAGACGCGCTGAAGTCGATTGGCATGGAGGGGACGGTAGTCGCAAACGCGCTGGGCCAGCGCGCCGCGCCGGCCGCGGTACCAACTCAGAAAAAGCAGTTCATCGGCCTTCTGCTCGGTTTGGCTGCGGCGATCGCCGCCGAGGTCATCGCATGGAGCACCGGGGTAGAGAATTCGGTGCCGGTCGTTCTCCTGGCAGTGACCGCCATTGCTGTTTCTGGGCTGGGCGTCTACAAGAAGGGCTGGATAGCGCTCAAGAACCGCAACCTTAACATCAATGCCTTGATGTCGATTGCCGTCACCGGCGCGGTGCTGATCGGCCAATGGCCGGAAGCCGCGATGGTCATGGTCCTGTTCGCGCTCGCCGAGCTGATCGAGGCACGCTCGCTCGACAGGGCACGAAACGCTATCCAAGGACTGGTTGCCCTGACGCCGGATACCGTGCAGGTACGCCTGGAAGACGGCGCCTGGGTGGAGCGCGAAGCGGCAGGCGTCCCGATCGGCACGATTGCACGCGTCGGGCCCGGGGAGAGGATTGCCCTGGACGGTTCGGTGACGGCCGGCCAATCCGCCGTGAACCAGGCTTCGATCACGGGCGAAAGCATGCCAGTGTCGAAGTCAGTGGGCGACATGGTGTTTGCCGGCACGGTCAACGAGACCGGGTCGTTCGAATACCGCGTGACGGCTGCCCACAGCAATTCGACGCTCTCGCGCATCATCCGCGCTGTGGAAGAGGCGCAAGGCAGCCGCGCACCTACCCAGCGCTTCGTAGACAAGTTCTCTAAGGTCTACACGCCAATCGTGTTCGCGCTGGCACTTGCGGTCGCCATCGTTCCGCCGCTGCTGTTGGGAGCAGAGTGGATGCCATGGATTTACAAGGCGCTGGTACTGCTCGTGATCGCCTGCCCCTGCGCGCTCGTGATCTCGACCCCGGTGACGGTCGTCAGCGGCCTCGCCGCTGCAGCCAAGATGGGCATTCTGATCAAGGGTGGCGTCTATCTTGAACAAGGTGGCAAAGTGCGCTCGCTGGCTTTGGACAAGACCGGCACCATCACGCAGGGCAAGCCGGTCGTGACCGATGTGTCCCCCTTGCGAGGCGACCCAGGCAGCTCGCTGCAACTAGCGGCATCGCTTGCCGACCGCTCGGACCACCCGGTATCGACCGCCGTGAGACGCCACTGGTCGGATCAGGCAGGCAGTGCTCCCGTGTCGACCGTGACGGACTTCGAAGCGCTGACTGGCCGAGGCACGAAAGGCAAAATCGACGGCAAGTGGTACTACCTGGGTAACCACCGGCTGGTGGAGGAGCTGGGTATCTGCAACGACGCAACCGAGGCGGTGCTCGCGAAACTCGAAGGCGAAGGCAAGACCGCAGTGGTGTTATGTGACGAGGTGGCGCCGCTCCTGATCATCGGTGTGGCCGATACCATTCGTGAAAGCAGCCGCGAAGCGATCGTCCAGCTTCACGAGCTTGGCGTTCGCACGGTCATGCTCACAGGCGACAACGCAGTGACCGCTGCGGCCGTCGCACGCCAGGTTGGCATCGACGATGCGCGCGGCAACCTGCTACCGGAGGACAAGCTTGCAGCGGTCGACGAGGAGATCGCCCGGCACGGGGTCGTCGGCATGGTCGGGGACGGGATCAACGATGCGCCTGCGCTGGCCAAGGCGAATATCGGCTTCGCGATGGGCGCGGCAGGTACAGGTACTGCCATCGAGACGGCCGACGTCGCACTGATGGATGACGACTTGCGCAAGATCCCGCAATTCATCCGCTTGAGCAGGCAGGCCGCTGCCATCCTCAAGCAAAATATCGTCGCCGCCCTGCTGATCAAGGCCGTTTTCCTGGTTCTGGCCATCGCCGGCTCAGCCACCTTGTGGATGGCCGTCTTCGCGGACATGGGCGCAAGCCTGCTCGTGGTGTTCAATGGACTGCGCCTGCTCAAAGCAGGAAACGCACGCAAGCACGGGTAGCGTTTCG
The DNA here is from genome assembly GCF_000735635.1 of Massilia sp. LC238. Lineage (NCBI taxonomy): Bacteria > Pseudomonadati > Pseudomonadota > Betaproteobacteria > Burkholderiales > Oxalobacteraceae > Massilia > Massilia sp. LC238. The sequence goes on from NZ_JNNN01000077.1 coordinate 83,963, forward strand.
CGGCAAGTATTCTCGGTTCCGCTTCGGTGCGTTGGCATACGGACGACATCCGGTGTCAACATTATTCTGGTATTTCCAGGAACCGGGAGCTTATATGGAACAATCGGAACGAGTGCGGCTTGAGTTGCCATTGATCCTGCCCGAAGTGGACGATGCGAACGATCCTTGCGCCGGGCGGCTCGTCAGCCTGCTGACAGGCCGTCCGGGAGTGGAACGTGTTCATATCAAGACACAAGAGGGATCGACACCCCTGCTGTGCCTGCATTACGACCCGTCTCTTATCACGGTGTCGCGGCTGCGTGAATTGGTCAGTGCCGTAGGTGCTCAACTCAGCGAACAGTTCGCCCATTACATCGGCTGTGCACCGGCGCCGCTCCATTCGCGCAGCGCACGGCTGTTTTCGGAGCGTTTACGTGAGATTCCAGGCGTGCTGGAGGCCGAGGTATCCGTCTCCGGCAGGATTCGTGTCGAATACGAGCGGGCCGCCGTGGCGCGCACACGGCTGGAAGGCCTGGTCAAGTCCCTTGGTACGGAATTGACTGACGCGAGTCCGGCATCGGAAAACGATCACGATCACGACCGGGCCGGTCACGCCCGTCATGCCGGTCACAAGCACGCGCATGAGCAAAAGGGGACGCATTCAGGGCACAAGCATGCGCCCGATGACAAGGGCGGTCACGCGGGACACACCCATGCGCATGGGGGAGTGTTCGGCGAACATACCGAACTCATATTTGCCGTCATCGCCGGCGTCTGCGTACTGGCTGGCTGGCTCCTCGATCGCGCCGATGCCGGCCCGGGTTGGCTGCCCCAGGCTTTGTATGTTGGCGCCTATTTCTTCGGAGGTTACTTCACCGTCAAGGAAGCGGTCGAGAACCTGCGCGCCCGTCGCTTCGAAATCGATACGCTGATGCTGGTCGCAGCCGCCGGCGCGGCAGCATTGGGAAACTGGGCGGAAGGTGCCCTGTTGCTGTTCCTCTTCAGCCTCGGCCACTCGCTGGAACACTTTGCAATGGGGCGTGCGCGGCAAGCAATCGAAGCGCTGGCCAAGCTGGCGCCGGAAACGGCGGTGCGCAAGCGCGGCGAAGAGCTGGAAGAGGTTCCCGTGGCTTCCCTCGCGCCAGGCGACATCGTGCTGGTCAAGCCGAATGAACGCTTGCCCGCCGACGGCGTTGTCGTCAACGGTACATCGAGCGTCAACCAGGCACCGGTGACTGGCGAGAGCATCCCGGTCGACAAGTCGCCGGTCCAGGATGGGGCAAGCGCGATTGCCGCCTTCGACCGGGTCGACGCAGCCAACCGCGTGTTCGCCGGCACCATCAACGGCGCCGGCGCGATGGAGGTGATGGTGGCACGCCTTGCCTCGCAATCGACGATGGCCCGCGTCGTGCAGATGGTGGCGGAAGCCGAGGCGCAGCGTTCGCCCACCCAGCAGTTCACCGACAAGTTCGAACGGGTATTCGTCCCGGTAATCCTCGCGCTCGTGGCTTTGCTGATGCTCGCCTTCCTGGTGGTCGACGAATCGTTCTCGGCCAGTTTCTACCGAGCGATGGCCGTGCTCGTGGCCGCGAGCCCATGCGCATTGGCGATCTCAGTGCCCAGTGCCGTGCTGTCGGGGGTGGCACGGGCTGGGCGCAGCGGTGTGCTGGTAAAAGGAGGGGGGCCGCTGGAAAACCTCGGCAGCCTCAATTCGATTGCCTTCGACAAGACCGGCACCCTGACCGAAGGGCGGCCGAAACTGACGGATGTGATCCCGGCGAGCGGCACGAACGAGGATGAATTGCTGGCCGTGGTCGTTGCGGTCGAGTCGCACAGCGACCATCCGCTGGCATCGGCGCTCGTCAAGGGCGGGCGCGACCGGCTCAAACCAGACACCGCTGCGGTCCGTGCTGACGATGTGCGTGGCCTTATCGGCCGCGGTGTCCAGGCTTCGGTCGATGGCGAGACTGTCTACATTGCCAAGCCTGTGCTGTTCAGTGAGCTGGACGGCATGCGGCCGCCACCCGAATTAGCCGCTGCCAACGAGCAGCTGGTACAGTCCGGCCGCACCACGATGATCGTCAGGAAGGGCTCGCGCTTCCTCGGGGTGATCGGCGTCATGGACACGCCGCGTGCGGCCGCCCCTGGCGTGATGGCGCAGTTGCGGGAGCTTGGCATTGAACGCCTGGTGATGATCTCGGGTGACAACCAGCAGGTGGCCGATGCCGTCGCGCGCACGGTGGGCCTGACCGAAGCCAGGGGCGACCTGATGCCGGAACAGAAAGTCGAGACGATCAAGGCTTTGCGTGAACGCCACGGCAAGGTCGCCATGGTCGGCGACGGCGTCAACGATGCACCGGCGATGGCGAACGCGACCGTCGGCATTGCGATGGGCGCGGCCGGCTCGGACGTCGCACTGGAGACCGCCGACGTTGCCTTGATGAGCGACGATCTCAGCCAGCTTCCGTTCGCGGTCGGCCTGTCGCGCCGTACCAAGTGGGTGATCAAGCAAAACTTGTGGGTGAGCCTGGGTGTGGTCGCCGTCCTGATTCCAGCAACCATCTTCGGCCTGAATATCGGTACTGCGGTCCTGTTCCATGAAGGCTCTACCGTGCTGGTGGTGATCAATGCCCTGCGCCTGCTCGCCTACCCCGACGTGGCGAGCCGATCCGTGAGCACAGCCGTAGCGGCGGGTCTGGGCGAGAAACCTCTTCAATCCCCGGATCTTCGTGATATCGACTCGAAGGGGGCGTCGTCGTGACAGCCACCCTGTCGAAAGTGATGCTCTACGCGGCGCTTCCTGCCGTCGCCACCCTGGCCGGCGCGCTGCTCGCTCTCGTCAAGCAGGCGGGGCCGGGCTTGCGCAGCGCGGTTCAGCATTTCGCCGCGGGCACGGTGTTTAGCGTCCTGGCTGTCGAGTTGCTGCCGGACCTGATGCATCGGCGCATGCCTTGGCCCACATTCATCGGATTCTCGCTCGGCGTTGCCTTCATGCTTGGGTTGAAATGGTGGAGCGAGAGGGGTGGGAAAACCGAGGAAGGCCGGGATCCGCGCGCGCTGCTTACCGCGATGGGCGTCGACGTCGTTCTTGACGGCGCATTGATCGGGCTCTCGTTCGCGGCGGGTGAGAAGCAAGGCCTGCTACTCACGATCGGCCTGGTACTGGAAACGTTTTTCCTTGGCGCTTCCTGCGCGACGTCATTGCGTACCGCCGGCCAGACATCGCTCAGGATCGGCGTTACCGCCGCAATCCTCGGTATCGGGGTGCTGGCAGGGGCAGGCGCGGGCGCGGTCATACTCAACAGCGTGACTCCGGTGTTCATCGACGCTCTGCTGGCGTTTGGCGTGGCCGCCTTGCTTTATCTGGTCACTGAGGAGTTGCTGGTGGAAGCGCACGAAGGCAAGGAGACACCTGGACAGACGGCCATGTTCTTCCTCGGGTTCATTCTGCTCTTCATGATCGATATGTTGATATGAGGTAAGGCAGCGACCAAGAAATCAACCATCTGACCGCGGTGCGTTGAGAGGCAACATGCAATTCCGCGCGTAATTCTTGCGCCTAGGTCTAGCATTGTGAATGCTTGAGAATAATTCGTTTTTAAACCCGATACGGAGGACGATATGCCAACTACTACCACGCACGAGAACGACCTGCAGGCTTGTATTGAGGCATGCGAAGAAGCCATCCATGCATGCCAGGCGTGTGCGGCGGCTGACATTCGCGAAGGTGGCGATGCCAATTGTGCGTTAATCAATCTCGATTGCGCCGATATTTGCAGCGCAACCATGAATGCGCTGGCTCGCGGATCGGAGCATCACGGTGACTTCTGTATGCTCTGTGCGCATATTTGCAGGGCATGTGCAGCGGCGTGTGCACCACATGCTGACAAGCATGCGCATTGCGCCGCATGTAAAGCGGCCTGCGAAGCCTGTGCAACCGCATGCGACAAGCATGCTCGTGAGCGTGATATGTAAGCAGCCAGACGCTGTCCATCATCCAGCAGGTCGAACACGTGGGGACACTGTCACATTGGTTCGGCTTATCCCTTTGAAGGATAGTTGGCCGGTTGCAGACTACGTTCCACCAGCTCGATCAGGATGTGGATGACCTTGATATGCAGTTCCTGAACCCGGTCGGCATATCGCCCCGCGCTCGTGCAAATACTGATATCGACAGATTGCTCGAGCTGCGATCCCGGCCGTCCAGTTAATCCAATGACCTTCATTCCTTTCGCGCGTGCGGCCTGCGCGGCGAGCACGACCGATGGGCTATTGCCGCTGGTGCTGATGGCGAATAGAATGTCACCGGCAGCGCCGTTCCCTTCGACGAACCGGGCAAATACTTGCTCGTATCCATAATCATTGGCGACACAACTGATATAGCTTGGGTCGCTGATCGCCAACGCCGCCATTGCAGGGCGGTTCTCGCGGAACCGTCCTGACAACTCTTCGGCCAAGTGCATCGCGTCGCACATCGAGCCGCCGTTTCCACATGAGATAACACGCCTTCCACTGCGCAGCGAATCGATGAGGAGGGCAGCCCCTGCCTCGATATTCGCGAGCTGGTTGACGTCGTTGATCAGGTGATCGAGCGCTTCGCGCGCCTCGACGAGGTTTGCCCTGATATGTTCAATCATCGCTTCTCTCCTTCATGTTCATTGTGACCGGTGTGCTCCGCCTGCCCGGCATGGTCATGCCCTGCTGCCGGAACGAAGGTGTGCTCCTCGATTGCCTGCTCGCAAGGCGTCGTTTCGATCTGGATGGTGCTGTGATGGATATCGTATTTATCGGCGACTAGCTGGCGGATGGCGAGCAACAGGGCTTGTGAATCCGTGACGTCGGCACGCTGTACCACGTGTGCCGTCAGGCTGGATTTGCCGCTTGTAATCGACCATACATGCAGGTCGTGCACGCTTGCCACGCCTGGAACGCCGGTGATCGCTTCCTTGACGTCGGCGATGCCTAGCCCCTCGGGAACGCCTTCGAGCAGCACGTTCATGCTTGCCTTGAGCAGCGTCCAGGTGCGGGGAAGCACCCACAAGCCGATGGCGACGGCGATCGCCGAGTCGACCCAGGTCCAGCCGGTAAAGCGGATGACGAGCGCACCGATGATGACGCCGATCGAGCCGAGCATGTCGCTCCATACCTCGAGGTACGCTCCCTTGACGTTCAGGCTGCTATCCTTACCGCTCGATAACAGTTTCATGCTGATGAGGTTGACAATCAGACCGAAGGCGGCAACCAGAAGCATCGTTCCTGACTGGATCTCCGGCGGATTGCCCAGGCGCTCATACGCTTCGTACAGGATATAAATCGCCACCAGGAACAGCAGGATGGCGTTGAATGCCGCCGCCAGGATCTCGAAGCGGTAGTATCCGAAGGTCCGTTCGCTGTCGGCTGGCCGCTTGCCGATGCGGATCGCCGCAAGTGAGATCGCCAGCGCTGCGGTGTCGGTGAACATGTGCGCCGCATCCGAAATCAGCGCAAGACTGTTGGTGAGAATACCCCCGATGATTTCGGCTACCAGAAAAACCGTCGTGAGGATGAGCGCTATCCAGAGCGGACGCTCGTTCTGACCCGGCTGCGCTGCATGAGAATGTCCTGAACCCATCGTGCTCCCCTCGCGTTGTGATGATCGTGTTGCTGCCTTCTCCTACTTTTTCTTGCCATTTTCCTTTGCACGCTTCCGAGGTTTCGGCCCGGGGCGCTTGTAACGGTCCCGGTACTTCAGCCAGCCGAGAAAAACCATAATCATCCCGAACACTGCAAAGCCGATAATGCCGAAAACTTCAAAGAGGTTTTCGTGCAAGGGCTCCGGTGCCTGTTGTGGCAGTCTCATGTCACCTCCATTCGATGTTGTCCTTCACTTGCTTGCTTCCGGCCATTCAATCCAGCGTCTGGCCGAGATTGATCACGGTGCGCGCACACAGTACCAGTACAGCTAAAAGTCCGGCGAGCGCGTCCAGCCTTCCTGCAGCGATGCCCACATCGCAAAAAGCGACACCGAACGCAAGTGCGGTCGGTACTGCGGAAAGAACTGCATCGGCTCTGCTGGGGGCCGCGCCGGCACGAGCCGGCCCACATGCCAATCTGGCCGTCGTGGCAATGGCGACCGACCCAGGCAGGGCAAACGCGGCAACGGCTACGGCATCGAGAGATTCTCCGTGAAAGATGCCATGCGTTCCCAGCGCGATCGCGACCAAGACCATGACGACGCAACACATGCAAAGAGCGATCTGCACGACCGAGAACGCGACCTCGATTCCGGGTCTCGTTTGCTTCGTCAGCTTTTCGATCGATAACAGCCGAAACGCAATCGTTGCGGCGTGATGCGAAGCCGCTGCTACCAGGATAATACTTTCAACAATGATTCCTCCCGCCGCGCAACTGGCGAAGGCCGCTCCATGCGCAGCGAGATCCAGCCTGACGAGCCCGCGCCCGACCGGGAAGCGCCGCCCCGGATTGTCTCGACCCATATCGTCCTCTCTGAGTTGGGCCGCAAACGGCAGCTGCGGCCCATACGCTTACTGGACGACCACTTTCGCCGGCTGTACCGGTTCGTCATCAGGATCCTTGCGATGCGCGAGCCGATAGAGCAGGGGAAGAACGAGCAGCGTTAGTGCGGTCGAAGACAGGATCCCGCCGATGACGACGGTTGCCAGCGGCCGCTGCACTTCGGCGCCTGTCCCGGTTGCGATCGCCATCGGCACGAATCCCAGCGATGCGACCAGGGCAGTCATCAGGACCGGCCGCAGTCGTGTGAGCGCGCCATGCGTGATTGCCTGGTCCAGATCCATTCCCTCTTCACGCAAGGTCCGGATATAGGAAATCATCACGAGGCCGTTCAGGACGGCCACACCGGACAAGGCGATGAATCCCACTGCCGCGGAAATCGACAGCGGAATTCCCCGCAGGGCCAAGGCGATGACGCCGCCGGTGAGCGCGAACGGGATGCCGGTAAAGACGAGCAAGCCATCCTTCACGTTGCCGAACATCGCGAACAGCAAAGTGAACACGATGAAGAGGGCAAGCGGCACGACGATCTGCAGGCGCTGGGTCGCAGATTCCAGCTGCTGGAAGGTGCCGCCCCAGCTGGTCCAGTAACCTGCCGGAACCTTGACCTTTGCAGCGATGGCCGCCTGCGCCTCCGGAACGAAGGTGCCGATATCGCGGCCGCGCACGTTCGCGCTCACGACGATGCGCCGCTTTCCGTTCTCCCGGCTGATCTGGTTCGGCCCTGGCGTGAAGTTCAGCGTCGCGACTTCGGCAAGCGGGATGTAGGCCGTTGCGCTACCTTCCTTGGCTGGCAGGGGAATCGGCAGCTGCCGCAATGCGTCAAGGTCGGTGCGCATCGCTTCTGGCAGGCGAACCACGATGTCGAAGCGGCGGTCGCCCTCGAACATGGTGCCGGCTTCGCGCCCGCCAGTGGCGATTGCCAGCGCTTCCTGCACGTCGCCGATGTTCAGGCCGTACCTGGCCGTTTTTTCGCGGTCGATATCGACGGTCAGCATCGGCAGGCCGCCAGTCTGCTCCACCTTGACCTCAGCCGCACCAGGCACCCGTTGGAGGACCTCGGCAATTTCCTTGCCGGTGGTTTCCAGCACTGCCATGTCGTCACCGAAGACCTTTACGGCGACGTCGCTGCGTACACCCGAGATGAGCTCGTTGAAGCGAAGCTGGATCGGCTGGGACAGTTCGTACGCATTGCCGGCATACTTCTCCGCTTCTTCCTCGATCGCCTCGACCAGCTCGGCGCGGGTCTTCTTCGGCGCGGGCCACGTAGACTCGGGCTTGAGCATGATGTAACCGTCCGAGATGTTGGGCGGCATCGGGTCCGAGGCAATCTCGGCGGTACCCGTGCGGGCGAACACGCGATCGATCTCCGGGAACTTCGCCTTCAGGCCGGCCTCGAGCTTCTGCTGCATCTCCACCGACTGGCTCAGGCTGGTTGCAGGGATGCGAATCGCCTGCAGCGCGAGATCGCCTTCATTCAGGTTGGGGATGAATTCGCTTCCCAGCCGTGTAGCCAGCAGTCCCGACAGGAGCACCAGCACGACGGCGCTCGTGATCACCAGAGCGCCGTTACGCAAGACCTTTTCGAGGGCCGGGGCGTAGACGCGCTTCGCCGAGACCATGATACGGTTTTCCTTTTCCGTGACGCGCTTGCCGATGAACAGGGCGACGGCGGCGGGAATGAAGGTGATCGACAGGATCATCGCCCCGAGCAGCGCGGCGACGACGGCGAAGGCCATTGGATGGAACATCTTGCCTTCGACACCGGAGAGGGCAAAGATCGGCAGGTACACCACCATGATGATGAGCTGGCCGAACAGGAGAGGGCGGCGCGCTTCTTTCGCGGCCGCGAACACCTCGTGGAAGCGTTCGGCAAGGGTCAACTGGCGCTTATGGTGTTCCTGCGCGTGCGCGAGGCGCCGTACGCAGTTCTCGACGATGACGACCGCCCCGTCGATGATGATGCCGAAGTCGAGCGCACCCAGACTCATCAGGTTCGCGCTGACCCGGTAAGTCACCATCCCGGTAAAGGTGAACAGCATCGCGAGGGGTATGACCAAGGCCGTGATGATCGCAGCGCGGATATTGCCGAGGAAAAGGAACAGGATCACGATCACGAGGACGGCGCCCTCGAGCAGGTTCTTCTTGACCGTATTGATCGCCTTGTCCACCAGTGTCGTGCGGTCGTACACGGGAATCGCCACCACGCCTTTCGGCAGCGAACGGTTCACCTCGACCATCTTGCTGGCTACCGCCTGGGAAACAGCCCGGCTGTTTTCGCCGATCAGCATGAAGACCGTGCCCAGCACGACTTCGCGGCCGTTCTCGGTTGCCGCCCCCGTACGTAGCTCGCGCCCGACGTCGACCGTCGCGACGTCACGCACGCGGATGGGAACGCCGTCGACATTGCTGAGGATGGTGTTGCGGATGTCGTCCAGCGTCTGCACCTGACCCGGCGCCCGCACGAGGAATTGCTCGCCGCGGCGCTCGATGTAGCCCATGCCGACGTTGCTGTTGTTACGGTCGATCGCATTGACGACGTCGGACAGCGACAGCCTGTAGGAACTGAGTTTTGCCGGATCCGGGGCGATCAGGTACTCCTTTGCGAAGCCGCCGATCGAGTTGATCTCGGTGACGCCGGGAACCTGGCGCAGCTGCGGCTTGATGATCCAGTCCTGGATCTCGCGCAGGTCGGTGGGGGTGTAGGGCGTGCCGTCGGGCTTTTTCGCCCCCGGCTCGCTTTCGACCGTCCACAGGTAGATTTCACCCAGGCCCGTCGAGATCGGACCCATCATGGGGGTCACGCCGGCCGGCAGGTTTTCCCTGGCTTCCTGGATCCTCTGGTTGACGAGCTGGCGTGCGAAATAGATGTCGGTGTCGTCGTTGAAGATGACGGTCACTTGCGACAGGCCATAACGCGACAGCGAGCGGGTTTCTTCCAGCCCGGGCAGGCCAGACATCACGGTTTCGATAGGGAACGTGACACGCTGCTCGACTTCGAGCGGCGAATAACCGGCCGCCGAGGTATTGATCTGCACCTGGACGTTGGTGATGTCGGGTACCGCGTCGATCGGCAGCTTCTGGTAGTTGTAGATGCCGACTGCGGCCATCGCAATGACGGCCAGCATGACTAGCCATCGATGTTCGATGGCAAAGCGAATGATGCGCTCAAACATGTTTCGATCCTCGCTCAGTGTTCATGCTCGGCACTGCCCTTGCCCTGCTGGGCCTTCACGACAAAGCTGCCGGTCGTGACATAGGGTGCGCCCGCGGCGAGGCCGGCGACAATTTCCGTCAGCTTTCCGTCGCTGACGCCGGTGGTCACCGGCTGGGCCTGGAACCCCTTGGCGGTTTTGACGAACACGACGTTCTTGCCTTCCAGTGTCTGCAGGGCGTCGGAAGCAACGGCAACCGCAGCGTCCTTCTGCCCACTGACCACGGAAACGTTGACGAACAGGCCGGGGCGCCATGCGAGTCCTGGATTGTCGATCACGACCCGTGCGCTTGCGGTCCGGGTCTCCTCGCCGAGAAGGTTGCCCACGTAACTGACCTTGCCTGCTACGGACGGCCCACCGGCTGCCGACCTGACCGTGACCGCTTGGCCGACGCGGACCGAGGCCAGGTCTTTGGGCGCGACCGCGATGTTCACCCACACGGTCGACAGATCCGAGACGAGGAAGACGTTCGCGTCCTCCTTCACTGCTTCACCCTGGGCGAGGTGTTTTTCGACGACGACACCGGTAAACGGAGCGCGCAGGACAAAGCGGTTGACCGCGCCGGCCGATACGTCCGCGCCGAGTGCGTTCAATTTCGAGCGGGCCGCCTGCGACTCGATCTCGGCTTCGCGATAGGCCTGTTGGGCCTGGAGGTAATCCTGCTCAGCGGAAACCTTTTGTTCCCACAGCTTCTTTTCGCGCTCGTAGGTGATGCGCGCCAGCTCGAGCCTCTTGCCGGCAGCGAGCGCGGCACTGCGCAGGTCCGCCAGTTCGGCGCTGGCGATGACGGCCAGGGGTTGTCCCTTCTTCACATCCTGGCCAAGCGAGGCGGCAACCGATTCGACCACGCCCGCAACGCGCGGCACGACGTGTGCCGTCCGGTCTTCGTTGAAGCGCACCTCGCCGGGGAGGACAAGTTCGGTGCGAATGGCTGCCGGACCAGCCGTTGCAGTGGCGATGCCGGCGGTCTGGATCTGCTGCGGGCTCATTTCGATGAGGCCGGGTTCTTCGGCATGTCCTTCTTCCTTCTCACCGCCTTTTTCGGTCTTTGCCTCGGCGGTTTCTTCGGCGCGCTTCCCGCCTTCCTGTGCCGGAGCGCTATCGCCTTTCCAGAACACGATCAGCAGGGCCAGTATGATGCCGACCGCGATCACCCCCGCGATCGAAAGCGCTGATTTTTTGTCGATATTGAACTTCATGGGGTATTCCTGTTGGTATTGGTGGCGCCGGTGCCAGCGTCGGAAAACCGGCCGAGCTCCGCAGTAAATCGGTAGCTGTCGTAAAGTGCCTGGACGTATTGCGCGCGGCTTTGCAGCAGGGTGCGCTGGGCATCGAGTACATCCAGGAAATTGAACTTGCCAGCCTCGAAACCGATGACGGCGGAATCGAAGACGCGTTGCGCTTCCGGGAGAATTTCCTGTCGCATGGTGTGCACCTGTTCCCTCGCCAGTTGGGCGCGCTGATAGGTACTGGTCAAGGTCTGGTCGAGCCTCAGCTGCTGCGCATCGCTTTCGGCGCGCGCCTTGTCCGCACGGGCGAGCGAAGCTTGCAGATTGCCCTGGTTCCGGTTGAACAAGGGGAGCGGGACCGAGACGCCGAGGACGGTTTGCGTTCGCCCCATCTCCTCATCCCTCTGGCGGCCGACGACAAGGGTGACGTCGGGCATGCGCTGCGCGCGGTCAACCGACACCTGCGCCTCTTCGCGCTCGACTTGCAGGCGTGCGCGCTGCAGCTGCGGCGAGCCAGCCAGGCGTATTCGCAAGTCTTCAAGGGAAGGAATAGCCGCGAGCTCGTCTACTGGCTCGACCAGGGCCAGAATTCCCGGCTGTGCCTGGCCCCAATACGCCGTCAGCAAACCGCGCGCGATAAGCAGTTCGCCGTCGGCCTGGGAAAGGTCGAGGCGTGCAGTCGACTCGGCTACCTTTGCACGCGACAGTTCGACAGGCGAGACACGCCCGGCGGCAACACGCTTCTCAGCCGCCGCCCTTGCTTTTGACGCAATGTCGAGCGAGGTTTGCGCAAGGCGTACCCGTTCCTGGGCGCCCAGCGCGTTGAAATAGGCGGCGGTGACGTCAGCGCGTAGTTCGGCCCGAGCCATGCTCGCGGCCGCAAGTGCAAGCCGGCTGTCGCGCTCGGCGAGCCCCACGCGGGCGCGCCGCTTGCCGCCAAGCTCGACCAGCTGGCTCAGCTCGAAGGTACGCGTACGCGTACCGCGTTGTGTTCCCTCAGTTGTGTAGGAAACGGTGGGATTTGGCAGCAATCCGGCCTGGCGGCGCCCGGCGCTAGCGATGACGATGTCGAGGGCACTGGCGCGCAGGCTCGGGTTGGCGGCCATGGCCATGTCGACCGCCTTTTCGAGCGTCAATGGGGTGCCGACGGCGGGTACGGCGGGGACAGCGTCCGGGCGGCCGACTGGCGAACCGCCAGCCAGTTGCGCGGCCGCAGGGAGCGCCCATGCCAATAGCACGAGCGACCCGACAACAATACGTTTGGGGTGCATGAATAAACTCCGAAAACAATAGGCGAAGGATATTCAGCGACGATTCGCATCAGAAATGCCGTGACGACACTCCTGGAAGATCTTGGGACTGATTAGTTACAAGTCGCCGCCGAATCAGACGACGGCAACCCATTGCGGCCGCTCAGGCGGGGCCACATCGGTGGAGGAAAAGCGAAGCAGGGGGGAGGATGGAGCAAAGCGCAGAGGCTCCGAAACCGCAACTACCACGGGCAGCTCCTCGAACGTCAGAGGCGTGTGGGTACAGGAAGTGCAGTGCGAATGCAGGGCCCCTGCTTTCGACTTGGAAGGCTGGTCGAGCGAACTGAAAACCTCTTGAGCAGGCTCGTCGTGCGACGCATGATGGCCAAGATGCTGTGCAGCGCGGCCGGTTTCATGCTCGCAATACTCTGCCACGACGCTCCAGCTAAGCTGAAGCATCATGATTGTGAGCAGCATGTAAACGAACCGGCGTGTCATGGAAAAAGTATAGCACGAGCTATTGCTAGCGACATGAGACCTGTTCAGTGCACGACGGCCGATAAGTTAGAATTGGTGAGAGTTTTTTTCGATTGGTGATACGTTTATTCGCACAGTGAGAGATTTATTCATAATCTACACTTAGGCGGGACCGGCAAGGCCTAGTTAGCCTGAAGGAGATCGCACGGTCGCTGCCGCCCGGACTTGTCATCAAGCCTGTGCTGGACCGCACCCGGCTGGTCGACGCGACAAACCTGACCGAAGGCGCCTTGCTGGTGATCGTCGTGCTCTTTGCCCTGCTTGGAAACTTCCGGCCGCATTGATCGCCGCAGCCGTCATTCCTATCAACATGTTGCTTACCTCGGCGGGTATGCTGCGCATCGGACTGTCCGCGAGTCTGATGAGCTTAGGGGCGCTCGACTTCGGCCTGATCGTCGATAGTGCGGTGATCATCGTGGAAAATGCATTGCGCCGGATTGGCGAGCGTCAGCAGGCAACTGGACGTGTCTTGAGCAAAGCAGAGCGAACGGAAACCGTTGCCGCTGCGGCGCGCGAGATGATTCGTCCAAGCCTCTACGGCCAGGCGATCATTATCCTGGTGTATGTGCCACTGCTGTCCTTCCAGGGCGTCGAAGGACGGATGTTCGTGCCGATGGCGGTGACCGTCATGGTGGCGCTTGTTTGCGCATTCGTGCTGTCGGTCGCGCTCGTTCCTGCGGCGATCGCGCTGTGGCTGTCCAGGCATGTCGATCACACCGAGAATCGCATCATCGCCACCGCTTCGAAAAGGGTATTTTCGCGCGCGGCACCGCGGAACTGGCATCCGATCTAATGCCTGCAAGCATCACCGACACCTTCATCATCGTCAAGGACCGCGCCCAGTGGTCCGATCCGTCACTGAGCAAAGCGGGACTAGTGGAAAACATCGAGCACGCGGTGGCCTATATCCGCTGGCAGAATTATTAGCTGACCCTGTAAAGGCAAAGTTGAAATGTCCGCTTCTGGCAAAGTTGAAATGTCCGCTTTTTTGCCCGGGTTAGCGGGAGCTGGCGCGCTTTTGAGCGGACATCTTCTTGGCTGCCATGACGCCGGTTGACACCACGGTCTGAGGTTGGTCTCCACGACACGGACGTGTACGCCGGCGTGCC